>CAMYNE010000247.1 GCA_947259675.1 uncultured Pirellulaceae bacterium | reverse complement strand
AATGCGCACGGTCTGTCGAGCCCAATTGAGTTTGACTTCCAGCACGCCCGGTACGATTCGGGGAAGTTTCTCGATCAGCCAAATGCAAGCGGCGCAATGAATTCCATCCAGCAGTAACGAGATTTCGCTAACCTCGTCGTTGAGCTTTCTTCCATACTTGTCGATAAACGAGGAATGATCGAATTCACTAAATTGCTGTGATTGATTTGAGTCTCGGCGAGTGAGAGAAGAGCCCGCTCGATCGGATTCGGCCATCAAGTAAAACGCGTCCAGGCCACTCGAATGGATTAACTGAAAAGCCGACTTACATCCGCCGCAGCAAAATTGTTCACGCGACGCAGCATCGAGCAGTCCCTTGGGAACGGGTAGCCCACAATGCGTACAGGGAATCGCCGCCGGCGATTCCACCGTTCGTTGGGAGTTGCCCGTCGTTGGCTCGACTAGCGACATAGGTTACTTCTCTTCACAACAGGGCAGTTCAGTGTGGTCCACATCGCGAACCTGCTCGATCAGTGCTCCCGTCTGGTCGACAACTTTCGTCTCTTCGCCAATCGCGATGGGTGCACGAAAAGTAATCGTGAAGATTCCGATCAGAATCACCATGCTGGCCATCGCAACCGGGATTCGTTGTTGGATCGAATGACCGAGCTTATTCCAACCCAGCATGAGGGCGACCATGATTGGCACAGTTCCCGACCAAAACACGGCCATCACGACGGCTCCAATAACGGGACTACCGGTTCCCGCGGCGACAACGGCAAACGCGTATAGCCATCCGCAAGGCATCAGGCATGTCAGACCGCCAATCAAAAAAGCGCGTCGCAACGGCGGTTGCCTGGTGATCCGATGAAATAGCTTGTTCAAGATTTTTTGAAGCCCGCCCGCAACGCCAGGCAGTTGAATTTTCCAACCGGCTTGGCGTGCCAGGGCGATCACGCCAATGATGATCATCAGACCGCCGGCGACATAAGTTGCTGTCTGTTGCCATGATGTAAACGCGACGCCTCGGTTGAGTGCCATTCCCAAAGAACCAAAAACGACGCCGACAATCGAATAAGTTGTCAGGCGGCCAAGACTGTAGGCAGCGGTCGGAACCATTGCCGAACTACGGCTGTCCGGCGAACTTCCGGCCAGGAGTGCAAACGGACCGCACATGCCGACGCAATGCACGCTGCCCAGCAGACTTGCGATGAAGACCGTTCCCAGCAAGATCCACATTTTTTACTTGCTCGTTTTCAGGACTTGTGTTTGGTTGATCAAGAAAGTGTCGCCGCCTTTCCGAGCCGCGCCATCAAACTGCCAAAATCCGCTTTTGCGGATCTGAATTCTGCCAGCGTAAACGCCCTCGTTGATTTCAGTGAACTCGATTTGTTGCGGATCGCCCGACCGCGCTCGATGAAACGCGCTCAACTCAATCGTCGCATTCTTAATAACGGCCTGATCAGCATTGCTTAACTTCAGCGTGATCGCGTGACTACGATCAATATCGGCAGTCGGATCGACGAACAGTTCGGCTTTCCAGCCGAGTCGTGAACTGGCATTTTGGACCGCCATCTCTTCGTCCCAGTTAAGGGCTTTTTCGTCGTATCCGGCAACGACGGCGTTCGATTTATCACTGGACGTCAAGGTAAGCGCGACCATCCAAATGACGGCCTGCATGAGAAAAAACAACAGGATGATTCCGGTCCAGATGAATTGGGCCGTTTTTTCTCGCTGCTCAATTGCCGTGGTTAATTCAGTCATGTTTTCCTTTTTGCCAGCGAACCGTCCTACGATATGAATCCAACATTCCGATTTCCGAATTCCGACCTCCGAATTCGAACTAGTCGAATGGTCCAATCAGTTTACACGGAATGACCCTCGAAATCTGTTTGTCGTTTTCAATTTTGATTTTCATATTGGCTTGACCCATTTTGAAGACATTGCGCGGAGCAACGACGCTAAAGTGAAACGTCCTGGACTCGTTGGGTGTAAGCTCAATCGAGTCTTCTCGAAGATCCAGCGTGGCCAGTTCCGGTGCCAGGACACTTGCCGAAAGCGCCATGGCTTCGTCGCTACGATTTGTGAGTTTGAGCAGCAACAGATTTCGCACCTGGCCGTCGTCGGTCATGGTGTGTGGGTTGCCCACTTGCTCGCGGAGAATCACAGCGTCGAACGACTTGCTTGACGTCAAAACGATGATAAATGCAGTCACGATGCCAGCCAAAAGCAAGGGATAAATGGCGGTGCGAGGTCGAAACAGATTCCCTTGTTCGCCGCGATCACGGGCTTGAGAGCTGTAACGAATCAAGTTAGGAGCTCGCCCAAGTTTGTTCATCACAAGGTTGCAAGCGTCAATGCACTGCGTACAGTTGATGCATTCCATTTGCAGACCATCGCGAATGTCTATCCCGGTCGGGCAAGTCGTCACGCAGTTGCCACAATCGACGCAGTCACCCAGTACTGGCAACGCAGCAGGTTTTTTTTTGGCTCTGCCGCGCAGTTCGCCACGCTGTTCGTCATAGGCTACGATCAGCGAATTCTGATCGAGCAAAACCGACTGGAATCGCCCATAGGGACAGGCAACCAGGCAGAGCTGCTCTCGAAAGAAGCAGAAATCAAACATCATCGCCGCTGTTACAACTGCCATCACCAGGAATGGAGTTGGATGGTTCAAAGGCGATTGCTGAACCCACTGGCTAAGTCGTTCGACTCCCACAAAGTAAGCCAAAAACGTGTTGGCGAGGTAAACGCAGACGAAGAAGAACACAAGGTACTTAGCTCCTGTTCGCCAAGCTGGAATGTTCTTTTTGAACCCGCCGCGCCCGCGCGTTCCATCAAAGATTCGCTCGATAGGCCGAAACAGATATTCCATATACACGGTTTGCGGGCACGCCCATCCGCACCAAACTCGACCAAATAACGCGGTAAACAAAAAAATTGTCAGGAGCGAGCCGACAAGGACGATCGCCAACAAGATTGTGTCAGTTGGCAGAAACGTGAATCCAAAGATCGTGAACTCACGCCCAATAATATCGAGAAGCATAAATGGCTTATCGCCGATTTTGACAAATGGCAACGCGGTAAAAACGGCGATCAGCAGATACGCAACCCATCGTCGTCGTTCGAGAAACTTCCCTTTGCTTAATTTTGGCTTGAGCCAGCGTCGCGAGCCATCTTTTTCAAGCGTACTCAGGACATGCTCTTCAGGTTCCAGAATTGAGCTGGACATATTTGTTTGCGTATCGATCGGTTTCAATTCCGATGTTGATTAGAAGCTGTTTCAAAACGTGGTGGACTGAGTACTACTGATCGCTCCACGGCGGGATAGGATTTCCCTCTTTCTCTTTGGGTTTCGCGGGATTAGTTCCTCGTAATGTAGCGACGTAGGCAGCGACTAAGACGATTTGGTTTGGATGGCTCATGCGGGTCTTCCAAGCGGGCATCGCACCGTTGGCCGCGCCTTCTGCGATGACTGTCGCAATGTCTTCCACTTTTCGCACGTTTTTCCAATGATCATCTGTCAGGTTCGGACCCACCAAACCGCCCCCATCAGCGCCGTGGCAGCTGATGCAATTCGAGTTGTAGACGGTTTCACCCACCGCAAGCCATCCTTCTTTGTCCATGTACTCGAGAATCGTATCGCGATCCGGCTCCAAGACGCCAATTTCCTGGTACCGCAACTCAAAAATATCGGCCATTTCCTGACCGTATTTGTCCTCGATGGAACGACCTTGCACACCCGTGTGATAATACATCAGATAAACTGGTGCGAAAAAAATCGAGCACCAGAACAGAAACTTCCACCAACCGGGTAATGGGTTATCGTATTCCTGGATGCCGTCGTAACTGTGATCTGTCAAAATCGGTTCAGAGGCAGGTTCGCTGCTCATGAATTCTTCTCCGTATTATCGCCAAGGACAATCTTGGCTTGGCTTTCCGTAATGTCGCTGCGTGTCATGAGGGTTCGAATCACTACCGCAACGAAGATGCAGGCGAACAGCAACAGAGCTAATTCAGCAAACATCGAGTAATCGAGATAACTGGTAAGTCGTTTGATCATTTTTGCTCCTCTTGATTGGCTGAATTGGAATCGCTCTCCGATGCTGGCTCGTTGACCACATCGGACGGTTCATCAGCAATTTCGCCGTCGCTGGGTTCTTCTCCAGTTGACTCAACCTCCACGGTTTCCTCGGAACTCGCAGTGGCTGATTCCTCCGTCGCAAACAAGTCGATACCGATTCGCTGAATGTAAGCGATCAACGCGATGACCTGAGTCGTTTCCAAGCCGATTTCATTTCCGTCGGAATCTGTGACCGTTGCGGGACCGGTTTGCTCGACCAGTTCCTTGACGATCTTTTCGGCTTGTTCCTTGGCCATTTCCACGGCTTCCGTCAGTTCGCGATCGTAGGGTGCCCCGAGCGCTGCGGCTGCCTGAATCCGCGGTGGAATGGCGTTGAAATCCAGTTCCTGAGTTATCAGATGCGGATAAGCCGGCATCACGCTCCCGGGAGTCATCGCACTGGGCTCAAGAAAATGCCTGAAGTGCCATAAATGCTGCTTGAGGCCACCTTCACGTGCCAGATCGGGGCCGATCCGGCGCGACCCCCACTGAAACGGATGGTTATAGACTGACTCGCCAGGTTTGGAGTATTCTCCATAACGCTCTTTTTCCGCAAATAGAGGTCGAATCATCTGTGAGTGGCAGTTGTAACAGCCCTCGGCGACATAAATATCCCGACCCGCTAGTTCCAGTGGGGTGTACGGTTTGACCGACGCAATGGTCGGAACATTCGAGCGAATCAGAAACGTCGGAATCAACTCGAACGCCGATGCCACCAAAACTGCAATCGTTACCCAAACCGTGAAGCGAATCGGCAAGCGTTCCCAAACACGGTGCCATTGAAACTGCTCGACAACGTCAAGTTTTTT
>CAMYNE010000246.1 GCA_947259675.1 uncultured Pirellulaceae bacterium | reverse complement strand
GAACGACGAGAGCTGGTCGTGATGATTCGCCCGTATGTATTTAACACGCCGACAGAGTCAGCCTTAATGAGCCAGGAACTTTTGCAACAGCTAAGTGTTCATCCGCAAATTCTTGAGGGCGATGGTGCGGTAGACACTTTTTGCCCAGACGACGTAATTCGAGCGGAGCTCGATTGCTGTGATTTACACCGCAAATTTCGTTTTCACAATGTGGTTCCAAAAACCTACTAACATCGAGGCCGAAAGAACTCTTGAGACAATCGCAATCCAACACGAAAGCTGAAGACAGGCAATCGAGTCCAGCCAGCGCCATCCCCATCGAATTCGTTTCGCGGCCAAAAGACCACCCTCTCCCAACGACAGGTGAGGGTCCGGGAGAGAAAAATTGCGTTGTCTCTCTCCCAAGCTTGGGAGAAGTTGGCATAAAACGAGTGCCATTGCGCGTAATCCAACGGCTCCGCTTCTGTATGAAAGCAATCTATTGGCGTTCTTGCCTGATGGCGCTGATTACTTTGGCAACCATCGGCGGTTGTTCGCTGATAAAAGGGGACAACAAAAAAACTGAAATCCTCGACTTTGCTGACGATCGTTCTAAAAGCAGTTCATCGAAGAACGTATCCAGCACATCGGCAGAAGAGCAGGTTCGGTTTGATGGAGGCCTGTTGCTTGGCGATACCGATAACCTGGCTTACACGCCCGACGCTCTTGGAGCGATCCTGGTCGATCTGATCGACAACGAAAAGCGGAAGTCGTTGAACAGTTTGATTGGACACTATCCCGATGTCGTAATGAAGATCTTGATTGACGCCGATGGTGAACGAATTGATTGGCCACACCTGAGAACTATTGCCCAGTCCTATGATGCTGGATGGAACGCCAACAAGGGCGACTCTTGGCAGCGTTTGATCGATTCGCTTTCCAAAGAAGATTCGAAGCTGAATGTCAAACGTGCCGAGTTCCTGCAGCTACTGGGCAAAAACCAACCTTCCAAAGCCTTGAAGCTCGGGTTGGTAAGCTCGACGGCTCACGGCACCACACCGTTGATTCAAGCGGAAGCCAATCGCCTGGAAGGCATCGCTTATCTGATGCTTGCGGATGACAGGCGAAGTATCGAGAGATTCGAAACAGCGATGACTCATGTACGCGACGTCAGTCCTTTCTTTGCGAGCAAGATTGGTCTTTTATTGGGAGAAGCCCAACGACACGACAAACAGCTGGATGAATGGAAACGAAGCTGGCAAATCGCCATCGACTTGCAGAGTTCGTGGATGGATAAAGACACCCTTTATGATCCGGTTCTTTGAATTCCGGCGATGACGAGGCCGTTGTTTGGGCCATTATTGGAGTGCAAAGCCTGACAAGGCGCGAGTCGCAGAACGCGATCCTGGCGTTTAAGAAGTCTGAGGCCCTCGCTACAAGTCAGTTATTGAAAAACGAATTGCAAATGCATCAGGCAGTCGCAATGATCGCCGGCGGTCAGCACGGTCCCGCTTCGGCAATTCTGCTACGACTCAGTTCGAGCGAAGGCCTGCTCGCTGACCGGGCGAAAGCGATCTTGGCCACGATGAAGTTACAAAACGGAAGCATCGCCCAGGGAATGAACCTGTTGCAATCCGCAATCAAAACTTCCGATCGGTGGCCGACCAATGAACGACTGCGCGCCCACGCCGATTATGGACTGGCACTGTTGATGCGGGGTCGCGAAAAGCAGGGTGTGCAACTGCTGAATCAAGTCTTTGACGAGTTCGCAGCGAACAAGAGCTACGAACACGCAACCCAATGCCTTTGGAATTTGGCCAAATATTTTCAAACCAAAGAAGACGACGCCGAATATCAAGCGTATGTCGCTCGGTTGCAACAGTTTGAGAAAGAGCTCTAAGGCGAAGGACGCTGCCATCCTCAAGCGGCCAAAGCCACAGGCGATCATAGGTGAATACGCATTAGCCATTCGCAATTCACCATTCGGAAATAATTATTCGGCCGTGCACCCCCAGGCGGTGGTGCGGGCTTTTCTAATAATTAATGGTGATTTGTGATTTGTAAATGTACGTTGTCTTTTGACGCCTCTGATTGCTACTCTGTTGCCTCCCTTTCGTCCTGTTCCCTTTTTTTTTGGTTGCGGGTGCAAGCCGCGCTGGGTCATTCGTGGTCGGTCTACATCAACCGAAGGACTTCACAATTACATTGTTCGAAATTCGTCCACATAAAATGTTCGCCAATCAAGACAACCGTAACCTCCGATTTCGAAATCGCGACAAACGCGAGGTCGATGTTCGTGATGTTTGCAAAGTCGCGTTTCCCTATCCAACCAGTAGCAAGGCGGATCGAGTTCGCCATCTGGTGGCGGTTCGTACGTTTGCACAAATGATTCCAGCTCGTTGCGCAAGTCGTCAGGAAGAGTTTGCCAGTTTTTTTCACCAGGACTGCCGGCCAGCAGTTGCTCGCGAGTCCGTGGGTCTTGCGCTATTCGGCGAAGGTGTTCGTTGGCATCGATCTCTTCATTTGTCAGCGGTTCGACAGGAAGTTTAAATGCCGGGTATCCCATGTGGAAACAGCAGACGCCACAACCGGAACAATCATCGACGACGACGGGGAGTTTCGTCATGTCACTCAATCTCTACGACGTTTAACCAATTATCGACGCTGGTCCGATTTTTCCGTTGTTTTCCTGGTAATCGCTCCATGTCCAGGTTCATCGTTTCGGGAAACTCGACGAATACCGCCGCGAGCAACCGTTCCACGGGACTGATCCCCATCCGGCTAAACATCGCTTCACTTCGAAACTGTCCGCCGCTGGACCAATAAGTTCCCATTCCATGGGCCGTCAATAGTAACAGCAAATTCTGAACGGCTGCGGCCGTCGCTGCCAAATGTTCTTCATTGATCAGAGTCGATTTTTCGGACTTGGCCAGCCCTTCTTGCGGTAGCCAATTGACAATAATCAACGCACCACTGGCTGATAGCATTGCTGGTATTTTGGTGCTTGGCTTGATATCGCCGTCGAACCATTCGAAAAAGTTAGCTGCGATTTTGCGACATTGTTCATGCCAAAGTAAATGAAACCGCCATGGTTCGGATCGGCAATCGCCTGCAAAACGAGGGGCCTGTTTTTGTCGCAAATTTCGCGCGAAATCTCCACTGGATGATTTGTATCTCCCAGCACTTTGAGAGTTCTTCGGTTTCGAATTGTGTTGCGAACCGACTGGTGTTGGTTTGCCGACCAAGAGTTCTTTTGCATAGGTGGTGATAAAGCTCTTATTCGATAGAATTAATGGCTCAACTTCGCCCCGGCGTAAACCTGCGAACTCGGTTCGCAGTTGAAAGTACCAAAAATCATGGTTGGAGTGAATTGTTGCAACCACTCCGAAGCTAATTTTTTAAAAAGAGGATATAGAAGTGATACGAAAAAGCTCTACTAACCCCGGCGATTTTCGCCAACCGTCTTCGGTCTTCGCCTTGTTGGCGGCAGCCACGTTTTTGATCGGCCTGCTCCAATCGGGCTTGGCTAACGCCCAGCAAACGCAGCTGGTAACGGAAATTGAAGGTATCTCTGAATACCGTTGTGATAATGGTGTTCGACTCCTGCTATTCCCCGACGACTCAAAGCCTCAATTCACAATGAATATGACGGTGCTGGTGGGGTCTCGACACGAAGGCTACGGCGAAACTGGAATGGCTCACTTGCTTGAGCACATGTTGTTTAAGGGTACCGACAAACACCCTGACATTCCCAAGTTTTTAAAAGACCGAGGTGTTCTCAACATGAACGGCACCACCTGGGTTGATCGCACCAATTATTACGAAACGCTTCCCGCGAACGATGATAACTTGAGATTTGCAATCGAAATGGAAGCAGACCGTTTGATAAACAGCTGGATCAAAGGCGAAGACTTGATGTCCGAAATGACGGTCGTTCGCAACGAATTTGAACGCGGCGAAAACAGCCCGCAGCGAATACTCTACCAGCGAATCATGTCCAGCGCTTACGAGTGGCACAATTACGGCAAATCGACGATTGGAAACCGGAGTGATATCGAACGGGTACCGGTCGATAACTTGCGGGCCTTCTACAAAAAGTTCTATCAACCCGACAATGTGATGGTCGTCATTGCTGGGAAATTTGACAAAGCCAAAGCCCTCGAATACATGGACAAATATTTTGGTTCATTACCAGTTCCATCGCGCGAACTTCCGAAAACCTATACCGAGGAACCAGCGCAAGATGGCGAGCGAATTGTCAAACTTCGCCGTGTGGGCGACGTTCAAATGGTAGGTGCCGCGTATCATATACCTTCAGCTGCAAACGAAGACTTCCCGGCCGTCGAGGTTTTCGCAACGATTCTCGGCTTGGAACCTTCGGGTCCGCTTTATAAAAAGCTTGTCGAAACAAAACTTGCTTCAAGTGTTAACGCAAGCGAAACTGCAGCTCACGACCCTGGCATTATGTTGGCCATGGCCGAGGTTCCCAAAGACGGCGATCTTGAAAAAGTCAAAACGGTTCTGATCGAGGAAATTGAACGAATTGGAAAAGAAGGTGTTACCGATGAAGAAGTGACTCGCGCGATTCGTAACATTCTCAAACAACGTGAACGGCGTTTTGCCAATTCAGAACAATTTGCAATCAACCTGAGTGAATGGTGTGCTTATGGCGACTGGCGTTTGTACTTCTTGCATCGCGATCGCCTCGAAAAAGTGACTGCGGACGATGTCAAGCGAGTCGCAGCGACTTATTGCGTTGAAGACAATCGAACCGTTGGCATGTTTTTGCCCACCGCAACGCCCGTTCGGGCTCCAGTACCCAGCCAACCAAAACTCAACACGGTTCTCGCTGGTTACAAGGGGCGAGCCAAGATTGCTTCCGGTGAATCTTTTGAACCAACGCCGGAAAACATTGAATCTCGAACCCAATTCGGCGAATTGGATTCGGGAATCAAATACGCCTTGCTCCCGAAGAAGACTCGCGGCGAAAGAGTCCAACTTTCGGCAACTTTACACTATGGCGATGCCGAATCTCTCAAAGGCAAGGTCGCGGCATCTGATTTATTGCCGAAGTTGATGACCCGCGGAACCAAGTCACTTGATTTCCAGAAATTTCGTGATCGACTCGACGAACTCAAAGCAACGATGAGCTTTGGTGGCAGCACAGGCGATCTATCGATCAACATACAGACTGAACGGAAATATGTTGGCGAAGTTCTCGACCTGCTCAACCAGGCTCTACGCCAACCGGCACTGGACAATGAAGAATTTGAAGTCATCAAGCGTCAGTCGCTGACGCAAATGGAAAGCATGAAGTCGATGCCAATGATGTTGGCGATGACCGAATTCGGCCGCAAAATCGACCCCCATTCCAAGGATGATGTTCGCTACACACCGACCATTGTGGAAAACCTGGAGCGTATCGGTAACGTCACCGTCGAGGATGTCAAAAGCATCTACGATGAATTTTTGAATGGACAATATGGCGAAGTCGCGATCGTTGGTGATTTCGACAGCGCCGAGGCGCTGAGTAAGTTGAATTCGATTTTCTCGAACTGGAAATCGAGTAAGGCGTATACTCGAATTTCGTCGCACGCAAACACAGACGTGAAGGGCGAGCGAATTACAATCAACACGCCTGACAAGAAAAACGCTGTTTACATCGCGGGCGTTACCGCTCCGGTACGCGATGACGACCCTGATTATGAGGCACTCTTGATTGGCAACTATATCATGGGTGGCGGTCCTCTTTCTTCTCGGCTCGCAGACCGCGTTCGAAAGAAAGAAGGCTTGTCGTACACCGCTATGTCTCGATTCAACGCCGACTCGATCGACGAACGAGGAATGTACATGATGTTCATGATTTCGAATCCGGCGAACACCGAAAGAGTCGTCGAGACAGTTGCTGAGGAAGTTGACCGTATGCTTGACAGCGGTGTTACCGGGGAAGAACTCGATAACGCAAAAGAAAGCTACTTGAAAAACCGTCGTGGCAGTCGAGCAAATGATGCCCGGTTGGCCGGTTTGCTGCTGAGCAACCTCGAGACAGGTCGTTCATTGGACTTCCAACAGGCCAGCGACGAAAAGATCGAAACGCTTAGCAAAGATCAAGTCGACAGCGCTCTCAAGAAGATGATCGATCTTGAGCGACTTCTGATTGTGACTGCTGGCGATTTTGAAAGTGTTCAGAAAGACAGCGACGACAAAGGCACAGAGGAATAGTGACACGTTTTGTGCTTAACAGGTTTACACATGACGGGCCGCACCTGGTGGCCCGTTTTTTTGTAATCCACACGGTAAACTCGAGACGATAATTCGCCATATTTCGAACTTAGCATGAACGAGTCCGCCGCAACAACAAAACGAAAACACAAGCGAAGATGGAAGAGTTTTAGTTTGCGAACAACTCTCATTCTGACCGCGACTGCAGCGATTTGCTTTTGCTGGATCGATCATCGGGCTCGTCAACAAAAAGCAGCGGTTGAATGGATGGTGGGATTCGATCGTCGGCCTCTCTATGACTTTGATTTTGACAATAACGGCAAATATATACCTGATGCGGAGCCACCTGCGCCGGCTTGGTTACGCAATGCGATTGGCATCGATTATTTGGCTTCCGGGTACTGGAATCAGGGAATCCGATCTAGACAGCCTGAAAACGGCATTGCCCAATTGTAACGTCAAGTTCTAATGCAGCTCCATACATGGTTTGATCGGCCACATTGTTTGATAGCAGGGATTCGAAATCAGCGGCTGGTTTGTTATCTTGGTTGAGTTGGCGATTCTTGATTCGCTCAACCATCGTTCAATACAAAAACAAAAGGAATCAAACATGAAACTCACTTCAACAATTTGTGCTGCAATCGCCTGCACGATGATTGTGTCTGGCTGTGCTGCCCAAACCGCAACCAAGGCCAATCCGACTCAAGAAACTCCGACGAAACAGGCGACTCAGGGTTCATCCGCCAAAGCCACGACGCCTCACCCTGGCTTGCTCGATCCCTCAAAAGCGAATGAAAAAGCTCCCGCTAAGTTCCAGGTCAAGTTCGTCACGACCAAAGGTGATTTTGTGGTTGATGTGACACGAGATTGGGCCCCGAACGGAGCCGACCGCTTTTACAACCTCGTCAAAATCGGTTATTTCAAAGACATCGCGATCTTCCGCGCGATCAACGGCTTTATGTTCCAGTTTGGAATCCACGGAGAACCCGCGATCAGCAAAAAATGGTCGAATGCGAACATCAAGGACGACCCGAGTGTCAGCGGTGTTTCAAATCAACCTGGCTTCCTGACATTTGCACACGCAGGTCCCAACACTCGCTCGACGCAAATGTTCATTAACCTGAGAGACAACAAGAGTCTTGATCCGAAGTTTCCGCCCATTGGGCAAATCAGCCAGGGCATGGATGTTATTAACCAAATCTTTAAGACTGGCGAGAACCCAGGGGATGTCCAACGGAGATTTGAAGCCGAAGGGAACAAGTTCATTGTTGGTCGTTATCCTAAAGTCGACTTCATTAAGTCCATTGAATTGATTCAATAATCAACTCGGTCCCGACTCCCAGGAAAACTCTGCGGCAGCTATTCACCCCCCGCCTAGGAATAGGTCAACAATAACTTCCCGATTTCCAATTTGTTTTTTTGAGAGATCTAATTCGTTAGGCGATGAGGAAACAATGAGGTGACTACGCCGCACAAGTTCGGGAAGTTATTTTTGACTCAATCCCTTAGGGAAGTCGTTTAACCACGTTAGGCAACGCCCCGCGCTGCCCGATGGGCGCCGAGTTGAGTTCGCCGACTCCGGTCATGCGCCCCACATGGAACAGCCAGAGCGCTTCAACGTCAGCCTGCGGGGTTTCGCGACCACACTTGGTGCATAGATCGGGTGGGGGTCTGCCGCTCTGCGCAAGCCGTATGCTGATCTGATTGGCTAAGGGGCAACTGATGAGCAGCTTCACCGACGAGTATTATCAAAGCGGCGACGGCCTGCGGCTGCAAACCACCACGTTGTAGCT
>CAMYNE010000245.1 GCA_947259675.1 uncultured Pirellulaceae bacterium | reverse complement strand
CCCATTTTTTCGATCTGCGCCATTTGTTCCAGGCACAGGGCGCAATTCGATTTGACGAAAAAAAACGAGCAGTTGCGGCCGGGTGTGCCTCTCAATCCGTGAAGGTGGGAATACAACGGGAATTCCTTGCCAAGCCAGGTTCTTGGCTCAACAACAATCAGTTCTCCATTGCCAATAATTCGACCGGTTTCATCAACAGTTGCGATAGCACGATTGAGGGTAACTGGTAGCAGCGAAAGGATTAATAGTGAAGCTCCGAATGAAATTCCCATCTGCCGTGAAAAATCCGTATGTGTCGTTTCTTGATGGTTGGGAAGATACCATCTCCACATCAACAAAATGATGACGACGTCTACCAGCAGCGTAGTCCGCGGGTCAATCTTGATTGCTCCGAAACAACCGCAGTGAGGATCGCCACGAACTGTCAAGAACAGCGAGTAAATTGCGAATCCGGTAAAAACTACAATCGTAGCCGTGCCAGTCCACCGTGGCTTGATGTCGCTGATCAACAAACCTGCGAGCAGGATTTCAAGTTGAATTAGAGCCAGCGTGGAAATCGACGAAGGCGTTGAGTACAGAAAAGAAAACTCATAAAGGTGCTGTGCCTTTAGGATTGCCGCAACCACCAGCAACACAGCCACTGGAATCGCAATCGCCAATTTCTGGAACTGGCCCTTGGTAAGTCGTCTGGACATCAATTACCCGATTTCCGCGCAATCAACGCCGTAGTGATCAGCGTGATTCCCAAGGCCAAACCAAGCAACACGAACCAGCGAGTGCGGCCGCGCTTTTGGGGAAGCGATTGCCTGCCGTCAACCATAGGCGATACTTCGACCTTTTCCCCGTTCAGGATTTCAAAATTTTCGCGAGTTACGCTGTTGGTAAACCGATCGTAGTCTTGCAGGTTGAAGTAGGATTCGGTGAAGGTGACGGGGTCAATTGAATGATTGATCTCGATGGTTTCGATCCGGGCCCTGTACCGTCTCTCCGCCTTTCTCTCGCCGTCAACAAATTGCTCGAACAACAGGAAGACAGGGACAAACGATCCTCGAATCTCCCGATAGTCCCATGTTTGGACAAACTTGCTGGTCCCATAATCCATAACGAACTTGATGGGATTAAATCCGTACTTGGGGGACAGCGTTATTTCGATCTTCGAACCGTCAGGCAAGTCGAGCCTGACCAGCGGCTGATTCCCATCCGCGCCGCTAGTCACAATTGAGGCCTCCTGCCACGTCAGATATTCATACAAAAACCAGCCATTGGCCCTGAAAAACTCTGCAGGGACGGTGATATTGGAAATGTGAACCCCGTATTCATTAATGCGATCTTTGGGATATCTGATCAATGTGGTTCTGCGATGGCTGCCAGGCGGCGCAAATTCCGGCTTGATTATGTTTGCTGAAAAAAAAGCATCGTGAGCCAGCACGATTTGTCGTTTTCCACCAACATATGTTGAGGTGAGCGGCTTTGGATCGCTGAAATTCGGTTCGAGATAACAGCGGGCGATACAATCGTATTCCGACGCAAAACGGTGACTGCGGAAATCCGCGTCGAAACAAGCGATCGCTTCTGAGTATGAAATGGCAGGCGAATTGGTGATCGCATCGAAATGGTCGGCTCCGGCGCGTCGCGCATCCGGATTCAGGAATTTCGTGACCGTTTGTCTGGTTAAGATGTCATAAGTGGCGGAGAACGTAGCAATGCTGCGAATGTTGGCTTCGATTTTCCTGGCATAGAATTTGGCTTCGTCACCGGTTGAAGGGGCATGTGCTCGCACGTCGTGTTTGACACTCAACAGGTTGCATAGAAACAAGAGAAGCACGATTTTCATTGTGCTTTTTCGCAACCGTGAATAGCCGTGGCGACTGGCGTGTTTTCGCCCAATCCAACGATGGCCTCGGAACGATGTCAACATTATTGACCGCCCGGTTGGCCGGTTGTTCCGCCACCCGGTCCTAATGTCTTGGGAAGATCCTGTGTGCTGGCTGTGCACTTCTCGAATCTGGTTACCTCTCTCGTTGTGTACCCGCAATCACTCCACGGATCACCCGCCACGCACTGCAAACAAGATTGGAAATCGTCACCCTCAACGATAGGAATGCAATGCTTGCCACGAACTTCTTCGGTGCCATCCTCAGTAGTCGCAACCAGGTCCACGCATTTGTGTCTTGGAATCGGTGTCGCTGCCGACTCGCATTCCTGATGGCTATGGCATTGAATAATGTCGCTACCCGTGTTTTTTAGACCTTTCTGGCCAAGCACACCATCGGTAGTGGTCCATGTATAGTTCTGCGTACGCGTCTCCGACATTTTGTGTCTGCAAGGATCTTCACCCATTTTGCCCGTGCAATGCGAGCAGGAAGTGTTCTCACCTTGACACCCGTTATCTTCGTCATATTCGTATTTCCAGCGGCAACCAAATTCCTGAAACGCGAAACCGGTCAAAGCCAGCACTGCCAAACCTGTTGCCATACAAAATATCTTTTGCATCTTGAACTCCTCAAATAACAAACTAATCGATTTCGTGGTAGCAAAATATGCCTAGTTCAACTTCGATATCAAAAACCATTTGATCATACAAGTAGAACTGAAGGACAGGCTTAAACTCATTCAATCCAGTCAGGGATCCAGTGGCTTCGACCATTAGTTCTGCCCCGTTTCGCTTGATGGTGAAAAAGTTTGCACCATGTCCGACTAGTTTCATCTCATCAAAACGCCTTGCGGTATCAATCCAGAACCTGGCGGATTCCCGTTGGCCAGCCCCCATGGGGCCAAAGCAAAACTGGCGAGGACGCACTTCAACCACAGGGCGTACCTCAAAAGAAAGCGGAATTTCGGGTGAACCGAATTTCCGGTCGTGTGAATGTACGGTCAACATCCCGTGGTATTGACCTGGTGCAAGGTCGCTGCAATCAAGCTTCAGATCTATCAAATAGTCGGACAATCCGTCGAGGCCTTGAGAGCGCGAAGTGATTCCGCTGGATACTTTCAAGCCCTCGATGTCAGTCGTGATATCACTGACATCAAAGCGATCAAAATATGTTTCAGCAAGCCGCAATTGTGTGGACAGCACTTCGCCACCGCCCAAGTCCGTCTTGCGAATAGATCCCAACTCAAGATTCCTGGGTGACAGTTGTGCGAGCGCGACGTTGTTGCCCAATATCGACATCCGCAATCGTGCACTGGTCTTATCATGAGTTGTCAAAAAAAACAGTACATTGTAGTTCAGCGCGGTTCGGCCAACGGTGGTGATGTTGACCTCGAAGTCCTTGTGTCCTCCGGCTGCTATACCACATGGTTCGTTGGGTACAACCTCAACGCAGCCACACGAGACCATCGCATGGTCGAAGGTGACCGGGTGATTCTGGTTATTTGTTATGCGGACGGTTCGGCTAAATGTCGTTGCCGCGGGCGCTGAGAAAATCCCGTAGTTAATCCACACGGGTGCTTCAATTTTCTGATTTTCATCTGCAACAAGAATTGACTGGTGAAAGTCCCGACAACATAAAACGAGTTTGGCGAAACCCTGGTCGATCAGGCTGGTAAGGGATCGCACCGTCGTGGAACCCGAAGGTCGCAGGATCTGGAAGCACAAAAATGAAGGTTGGGCCTCGATACTTACAAACAAGACCGCCGTGCCATCGTTGCGCATCAGAAGCCCACAAGCCTGCGAATCGAGTTGAAGCAATTGATCGGAGTCCTTCAACGAATATAGCCGAACTGCCCCAGAACGCATGAGGCTGGTGAAATCACCTTGCCATCCATTCGGTTTCCAAGACTGCGAAAAGTCTCTTCTTCGACATCGTTGCTGATTGCCTTTACCGATCCGTCACACAGGACAAAAAGGCACCTGTTCGGATGTGGTCCACCGAATGCCTCAATATCCTCGTCCTGCCAGTCGCTTACCGGAGGCTTATAGGCCCAACGGCGGTTGTCAGCATCATCGCCAATGAACATGGACTGATCGTCGCCGATTGTCTCGCCATTCATACGGTTGTTTACCGACAGGCACTTTTCGCCAACGAGCAATGTACAGCTGGTACCATCGCGGATGTCCCTCATGCTCGTTTCGTTGAGGACAAAGCAGACACCGGTGGCCTGTTCATAAGGAATCCAGTCGTGTTCGTCGAATGATTCGATTGAATCAGGTCCAGGAGCCCCCGCGATTACCGAATCGCCCGCGCAAACGGCATAGTCCGTTTTGGCTGCCGTTAAGCCAACTTCACAGTTGATCAGCGGAAAAACACTGTCGGAATACGGGAATGCACTGCCCGATCGACGGGATGGGCACATGAACAAGTCCAAAGGCGTGGCACTGACTTCACCCAGCGTCGTTTTCTTCAGGGCGGGATCCGCGATACCGCGACCCATGCGGGCCAATGGCTCTTGCTCCACAAACGGCAGTACCTGGTAGATCCAGCCGCCGGGCTGTCGCCAGCCAATGCCAAAATCCGGGTCACCGTGCCACTGGTAACCCCAACCATTGGAGGGAAAATGGCGAAATGAAGAGTGAATGTTGTGAAACGCCATCCCGATTTGGCGCAAGTTGTTGGTGCAAGAAGTGGATCGCGCAGATTCCCGAACCATCTGCACCGCCGGTAACAACAAGCCAACAAGAATTCCGATAATCGCGACAACGACTACCAGTTCAACAAGTGTGAATGCTCTTCTCAAAACAATTCCTTGCGTTTTGGGGCCGCAAGTAATCTAACAAACCACATCTTGTTGCCAATCGAATTGACTGGTCGATAGTTGGGTTTTTAGACAATAATTGGCTTCCCTGGCTGATGTGTTGCTTCCCTAGCGCTGCATTGTCTTCCCCATGATCCAACGCTTTGCTTGCATGTCGAATTAAAAGCTGTGCCACACAGCGCTTACTTACGTCTGTCACACTGTTTGATTTTCCTTCCCCAGCAGATCGTTATGAACTT
>CAMYNE010000244.1 GCA_947259675.1 uncultured Pirellulaceae bacterium | reverse complement strand
AGGAAAAATGGCGAGTCAAGAGTATGAACAGGTCGTGGAGTACTCCGCATCTTGTCGATGTCGGCGGCAAACAGGAATTGGTCGTCAATTCGAAAGATGAAATCCTGGCTTACGATCCGGCAACCGGAGATGAACTTTGGAAATGCAAAGGCATTCCCGATTATGTTTGTCCAACCGTTGTCTCACACAAAGGAGTCGTTTATGTTCTCGGCGGTCGTTCGTCGATGACGGTTGCAGTCAAAGCCGGCGGCAAAGGCGAAGTGCAAGAACTTTGGCGGGCTCGTGTCGGAGCCAATGTCACTTCGCCTGTTGTTTATGAAGATCATCTTTATTGGGTGAGCGATCGAAACACAACCGCCTATTGTTTGAAACTGTCCGATGGCGAAGTTGTTTACCAGGAACGAGTTGCTTCGCAGCCTTACGCATCTGCGGTGATCGCCGATGGCAAGATCTATGTGGTGACCCGCCGAGGCGGAACGATTGTGCTTGCCGCAAAACCAGAGTTTGAAGAACTTGCCCACAACAAGCTCACCGATGGTGCGCAGTTTAACGCCAGCCCGATTGTTTCGGGCGGCAAGCTCTATTTGCGAAGCGATCAAAATCTATATTGTATTGCCAAGAAGGGCAGTTAAATTTTTTTGGATAGCCTCGAATCGGCACCAAGCAGCGACGACTGCGTATGACCTACGAATTCTAACGAAAAAGATGCCGTGTTAATCGATAAGTCCCGGCCCACCGAGCATGACAGATCCCGCTAAGAAACGTATTTTCGCTGTTTTGCTGATTGCAATTGGCGCGGCGGTAATCGCCGTCTTGGGCTGGCCCAAATCGTCGGTCGAGAATCAAGACGGTGGTTCCGTCCAACCAGGGCTGGACGAACAATATCGGGAACTTGTCGTTGGCACGTGGCAGGACGACTTCAAGGGGCGGAGGACGCTTACAGTTCGAGCCGACGGAACCGCGACGATGGTCGTCGCAACCGACGGACTAAACGCGCTCTTCGCTGCGCGACTGACTTTCGAGGAAGAGTGGAGTATTGAGGGAGGCCAATTCAGGCAGAAAGCCATCGGCGGCGAACCGGAGACCCGCGTCAGCTTGATTCTGAAAACAATGGGAACCGAATCCGACCAGAAGATCCTGGAGTTGACGACAGACCGGCTGCTGCTATTGGACGCTGATGGAAAAACGCAATACGACTGGCGGCGAATGGAATAAGAGAGCGTGCTAGAAGTTTGATCTCGAATATTGGACGTCAAGGATGCGGCCGTTTCCGACCTCCGAATTCCGATCTCGGTTACCCCTTGACGATTTTTTCTCGGTACTCTGCGTTTTGGGAGTCGTAGTAGCGTCCGTGATAGTTCGCGTAATACGGATTGCTGTTGTATTCGTTGTAGTGCGGGTTTTCGTCGAGCCCGTTGACGATGATGCCCATCCAATTCGGATCCACGCGATCCAGGTTCTCTTTCGCCTTTTGAGTCGTCAGCTTGACGCCTTTTCGAATTCGCACGATCAGGTAGACTCCATCGACGATACCGGCAATGGTGGCGGGGTCCGCCACAGGGAGTACGGGCGGCGAGTCGATTAATACGTAATCAAAAGTCTCGCGAAGCGAATGGATGATATCACTGAAACCGGGTGAGGTGACAATCTCGCCTGGATTACGAGGACGACCACCCGCATTCAAAAGGAATAGTCCCGGTTGCAATTCACTTTCGCACAAAGCGGTGTCAAGTTCGAAGTCACCGTCAAGCACGTTAAGCAACCCGGGTTCCAGTTCTTCACCAAAATACTGGTAAATTCTCGGGCGGCGAAAGTCTGCATCGACAAGCACAACCGACTTGCCCGTTTGCGCGATCGAGATAGCCAGATTGGATACGGTCGTCGATTTCCCATCACCTGGCGACGGGCTGGTGAACAAAATCGTCTTGACGTCGTCGGCGTTTGACCGAAAGAACATCGCTGTGCGGATGTCACGGAATGCCTCGGCTACGCTGGAGCCAGGGCGATTGGCAACAATTAACTGAGGCACGCCTTTGGCCGGTTTTTCTTTTCGCAGAGTTCGAATCCGAGGGATCTTTCCGACCACGGGAATCTTTAACCGGTCCAGGATTTCAAATGGGCTGCGGAACGACATGTCACTTCGATCGATCAATAATGCGAGTCCCATTCCGATTACCGATCCGAGGAACAGAGCAACACCGAGTGACTTCGACAGAATGGGCGCAATTTTGTATCCGTTGACCGGTGGATCAAGCACTCGAACTTTCGTTCTGGTGTAATTGTTGGCCAGGACATTGATTTCCGACAGCCGATCAATGATGACACGATTGGCTTCGGATTTTTCTTCGATCTGCTTTTTCAGCATGTTAAGTTCGGCAACATCCTGGGAGATATTAGCTGCGTTTTTGTCAACAATTTCCCGCTCAGCATCAATTGAAATCATCTCGAATTTGACGCGGTTGATATCGCGAGTGAGTGCCATTTTGTAAAGCAGAATCCATTCCGCGTCTTCCTGTCGCCGCAATTCACGCATATCAATTGGCGAAGTCTTTTCTTCATCCTGGCGGTTGTCGACTTCAACCGATAATTCTCGACGTAAACTACCGACATAGTCATTCCAATACGCGATCTGCGAATTGATATTGACGATTGTGTTATGGCCTTTACCAAAAACTCGGGACAGCTTGGCACGTTCAAACTGTAAATTGGCAATTCGGCTTTCGGCAGCCGAAATCAGGTTTAACCGGTTGGATTGATCGCGATGGTCGACGTTGGCCGTTTGATTGGCGAGGTAGTTGGAGCGGTTGAGTCCAAGATAAGTCTTGGCTTCAATTGCCGCGATTTTCATTTGGTGTTCATCGTTGGCGTTGATCGTGTCAGCCAGGATTTTCGCGCGATATTGTTGTTGTTTAAGTTTTTCATTGAGTTCACTGTGCCGTGCCAACAATTCCTTGCTGCGGCTGAGAAACGGATTCTCGATTTGCTCACCGGCCGCCCCTTCAGAAAGGCCTCGCGTCCGAATCAACTCGAGGTACTTCTGGGCCAGGCCATCTTTGTCGAGCTTGAGTTGTTCACCAAGTTTTTCGATCAGTTCGATCGAGTCTTTACCCACGGTTTCCGAATCTTCCGTAATGATCTCTTCATACGCATGGACCAGTTGGTTCAGGATGATCGGCAGGTCTTCCGGGTTCGAACCTTCACAGCGAATCATCAACGTGTCGTCGTTGCGCGAGAGGCTATTGACGCTGATCATGCTGCTCAGTTGACTGATCGGAAACGGGACATCCTTGAATGAATCCAGTTTGCCAAGATCGCCATTCTCGATCGCGCTGGCAATGACCACCTGACTGGTCAAAAGATTGGTATGACGAGGCATCGACTCGCGTGGAATTGCAAAGTCTCCATTGACCAGTTGCGGAGGTGATTGGGTCGTAATCATTAACCGCGTTGACGAAGCAAACTGCTTTGGTTGCCTTTTGTAATCAAGGTATCCGAAAGCTCCGGCGATCAAGCAGCTGAGGAGTACGATGAACTTGCGTCGAGCCAACGCACCCCACAAATCAAACGCTGGCGGTTGTGGAACCCCTTGGGCGTGATTCGGTATGGTCTGGCCAAGTTCGTTTTTGCCGTATGCCGGTATCGACGAATGAGGAGCGGGAACTAGGGACATTGGCTTTAACTTTGTCGAAACGAGTCTCGACGTTTGTGGGGTGCAGTAGGTCATCCAGACAAAGGTAGTTCAGCCAGACGAATCGTCCGCGTTGGTAATGCCCGGCTGGCTGTGTGAGGCCGCACAATTTTCGAACGAAGCGCAAACCCACGTTAGTCTTCGAATCGAGTATTCAGCAAACGAACATGAATCCAATTGACAAGAGTGGATTTGAACCAATTGGATGACGCGATAAGTTTTGTTCCTTATGCCGATTGTTCCGCTGGGCAAAGTTGACTTGCATCTGATGGGCGGTTTTGGTCGCTGGTTAGATATAGAGTTCCGAAACACCTGCAAGCCAAACCGAAGCCACTCTGGCAGCAACCTGGCGGAATGCCTCTTTTGCTGATGGTCTGGCTGATTGCCTGGCACCTAAGAGGACGGAGTCCGCGCCGGTCATGATAGCAGTCTTTTCCAACGAATCTTGTTCTAAGGTTTGTAGGGACTCAAGATCAAATTGCCGCTCGGTATGTTCTGCGACCAAATGAACGTCTTATTTATTAACAGATCCTATTGGCCTGACGCCGAAGCAACGGGGCAACTGTTAACCGAGTTGTGCGAAGACCTCGCTAAACTTGAGGATTTGGACGTTTCTATTATTTGCGGGCAACCAAACTTTAATCTTGAGAATCTTCCGTTCAAGCAACGGGGTCTCGACATCCGCAACAATGTCACCATTCATCGGGTTCGCCACACGTGCTTTAACAAATCGACGTTTGGGGGACGGGTCACTAATTTTGTCACATTTCTAATTGCAGCAACCTGGCGAGCGCTCTGGTGTCCGCGACCGGATGTAATTATCGTCGAAACCGATCCACCCCTGTTGTGCCTGCTGGGTTGGTTTGTTTCCAGAGTTCGCAAAACAAAACTCGTTTGCTACCTGCAGGATATCTATCCGGACATCGCGATCAAGCTGGGTCGGCTCAGAACCAATCTGTTCACTCAGCTATTGCGTTGGAGTTTCCTGTACGTCTACCGGTGTTCGGATCGGGTTGTTGTCGTCGGATCGGACATGCGAAGGTGGCTGATTAATCACCTCGTATCGGCACGTCGAATTCGCACGATCGAAAATTGGGTTGATACTAATCGAGTTTATCCTGTTGAAACGCCGAATCCGTTTCGAATTGAAAATCATCTCGTCGGCAAATTCATTGCCATGTATTCCGGGAATCTGGGGTATACGCAAAGATTCGACCTGGTTTTGGACGCGGCAGAAAAGCTCAAACA
>CAMYNE010000243.1 GCA_947259675.1 uncultured Pirellulaceae bacterium | reverse complement strand
CGATCGGCGTGCTAGAATATAGGATTGCAATTCTTTACTGAGAGACAATGATGAGATTTTACGGGCGAAGACAGATTTTTGCGCTATTTTTGATGACATTGTCGGTTTGTGCCGGTGTGCAGGTTCAGGGACAAGACAATCCTGTCAAGAACAGGATCAATTATGTCATTGATCTTAAAGATGTTCGCAACCATTACATCACGGTTGAAATGACCGTGCCGATTACCGACGATCAGACGCAACTCATGATGGCGGTCTGGACTCCCGGTTCTTATCTGGTTCGAGAATATGCGCGTCATATTGACTCGTTGGAGTTCACGAACTCCGAGGGTCAAAAAATACAGTTTGCGAAGACTCGAAAAAACCGATGGACGGTCGAAACCAAAGGACTCGGAGAATTCAAAGTTCGTTATCGACTGTACTGCAACGAAATGTCGGTCAGGACAAATTGGGTGGGACACGAGTTTGCCATGCTCAACGGTGGCTCAACTTTTATGACTGTGCCGGATCGACTTGATCAGGCACACGTGGTCGAACTCAGAATGCCTCGCCATTGGACCCGTTCAGCAACCAGTCTGAACGCTGCTGGCGAAAAGCCTCACCGGTACGTCGCCCAGAACTTTGACGAGTTGGTCGATAGTCCAATCGTCGCCGGAAATATCAACATTTATCCATTCGCAGCGGGCGGCGTTCAACACCAACTCGTGAACATCGGTGAGTCGGGCTATTGGGACGGGACCAAGGCTGCAACCTGCCTGATGATGACCAGTCTCTGGAGTTTTCGAGACGACGACCGATACAAAAACTGGCTGAGCCTTGCCAGCCATGAGTTTTTTCATACCTGGAACGTTCGGCGGCTGCGCCCAAAAGGCCTTATGAAATACGATTACGAAAATGAGAACTATACTCGTGGACTCTGGGTGGCTGAGGGGATCACCAGTTATTACGAAGACTTGCTGTTGATTCGTGCCGGGTTGATTTCGAAAGATGAGTATCTAAAAAGGCTCAACAAGGATATCGAAAGCGTCAAGAAAAGGATCGGTCGAAAGCGGCAGAGTTTGACTGAGTCATCCTTCGACACGTGGATCAAGTTTTATCGACCAGACGAAAATTCGACCAACACCACGGTCAGCTACTACTCCAAAGGTGCAGTTGTCGGATTTTTGCTCGATGGAAAAATCCGGGAACTCACCGGCGGTCAAAGAAGCCTGGATGATGTGATGCGACAGATGTACGAAAAATACCTGGATACGGGATATTCGTCGTCCGATTTTCGAGCGGTTGTCAATGACATTGTCGGCAAGGATACAAGTGGTTGGTTTGCCAGTGCAGTTGACTCGACAGACGAACTCGATTTTGAGCCGGTCAAAGACTGGTTTGGATTGGAATTTCCAGACGACGAAGAAACAACGGCCACCGAAACGGATGACGAAATTACCGACGATGAAGCGGTAGACGAAAATGGTAACGATGATGAAACGGCAGACGAAAAGACGGATGACTCGGCAACAAAAGATACGCCAAAAGAACCGGAACCCGGCACACGATGGCTTGGATTTTCCGGTTCCGATCGCGTTTCGCGCGTGGAAGCCGATTCTCCCGCGACCGACGCAGGGATCAATACGGGCGACGAAATCCTCGCTGTCAACGGATTCCGCTTAACGCGAGGAATCGAATCACGATTGAAGCAATATGAAATTGGGGACGAATTGGAACTTCTCATCTCTCGTCGCGGCCAGATCATGACGCTCAAAATTGCGATCGGTTCCAAAGTCTCAAAAAGTTGGCGGTTGAAGATCGCTAAGGAACAAACTGTCGAGCAAAAACGAAACTTCAACGGCTGGCTCGGCCTGAAAGAACCACTCAACAACGAAGTTGACGCAAAAGAAGAAAAGCCGAAGTAGTCAATGAGAAACCGGCTTGCGGTTAACATCAGTCGGATCACTAAGCTCGGAGTCTAATTCCCAAAAAAGGGATTGAGAACCCAAACAGAAACACTGGCAGGAATCCGAATGGAAACAAAACTAAACCCAACCAGAATCGCGATACCAATCGCGCGATTTTTCTGATTGGGTATTTGCTCCTTCACTGCCGATCTATTGTCCATCCTTTATCAAAACGATCGACTTCCACACTTCAGGATCCGTCCCTCGCGAAATAAGTCTAACCGAACCATCGCAAAACGCACAAACGAAACCTGCCGGGCGGAGAGTGCCCAACCCCTGCATTGGGTCGTTCGGGTCAAAATCCAGGTCCTGCGGCTTTGTCCATTCAACGGCGTGAGATTCGTTGGCTTCAACAAACATCGCGGTATTTGACGGTCCGTCTTGAATCTGCGCAAACGTTGTTTTCTCATTACCTGGGAAAACGGTACCCTCACCAGTGAGGGCCAGATACACCGTTTTACTATCTGAAGGCGGCAGGTTCGGGTTTTGATAAATGGCTGGCATTTGGTCAAGTAGTTTGATGTTGTTTGGGCTATCCCAGGGCTCGTCCAAATTGAATTGTTCGTAAAGAGCTTGTTGTTCCAGGTATGGCAGCAAGAGAACTCGCCAGCTAAGCAACGGTTTGCCATTTTCGTCATAATTCGCGTTCATCGGTAAGTGCCTAAGAGCCGATTGGTAATTGAGAGAGGCAAGAGCCAACTGACGCAAGATATTCATCGACGAAGTTCGTCTTGCAGCTTCACGAACCTGTTGAACTGCGGGCAAGAGCATGCCGATCAATACGCCAATCGTTGCCGTGCTGCTAACGCCATAGCCCTGATTGGTGTCAAAAACCAAATCCCTGCCGTTGATTTCCGGCTGGATCACGGATTCGAGATATATTGACAAACGCTCGGCATAAGCCAACGTTGCTTCCTGATAGGCTTCGGGAACTTCCATTTGGGTCGTGATGGCTGAGAGGGCCGCGTTCTTGCCAAGATCAAACCCGTGTGCGATCAATTGTTGAATTTCTTCGACCGATTTCTCATCGACCGCTCGGATTATGTATTCGGAAACTGAGTTGGTGGAAACGTCATTGCGAAAGGTTATCGATTCCACCAAATCAGGAATCTTCAGAAAATTTCGGAATGGAGGAGGAACTTCGCGGCGATCCGGCAGGTTTTGTTTGAGGATCGCGCGAATTGGCTCCATAACAACATAGACATTGATGTGATCTGACGACTTCGCTTCGCTCATCATCGCAATTAGTGGGCTCGAAGCTCCTTCTGCCGAGAGCATTTTTCCAAGAAACTCGTTCGAGCCGAACAAAATTGTCTTCTCATCATACAGCAAGATCGAGACTTCATCTTCTTCGTACGCCGTTCTTCCATCGATCGTTGTTTTTTCAAAGTCGTCGGTTATTTTCTTTCCAAGAGTTTGTGGTGTTGCGAAGCGAACAATAGCGCCAAACTCCGGTGGCTCGTTCATCTCCTCATCCTTGATTTCGCCAACCAGGAAGGTGGCTCGAGTGATTTCGAGCAGGTCGACTCCCAGTTCCTGTTCTCCAAATACCTTGATCAACTCGCGAGGCATGATCTCCATACTTGGCTGAGAAAATGCCTCTTTGGGTTTGCAGTCAAAAGCCGCGAAAGCAGATGACGGAATGAACTGACTCTGCTGGCCATGAAGCAATTGAGTTTGGACTGCAAAGATGCTTGACGCAACAAGCAGCACAGCGATCGATCGCGATAGAATTCGGTTCATGATGTTAAGTTTCCCTATTCCGGTGGAAGAATTTCTCGATGAAGATTGTCGACATGATTGTGTCGTAACGCCGACTATTTTTCAAGCAACCAACAACTGGGAACGGTCACTCGGTACCATTTCACTTAACTCAAAAAATGAAGGCACTCGATCAAGGATGACATGACCGTTCTTTCGTTTCTCACTGAACGGCATTGCGA
Organism: uncultured Pirellulaceae bacterium; assembly: GCA_947259675.1. Taxonomy (GTDB): domain Bacteria; phylum Planctomycetota; class Planctomycetia; order Pirellulales; family Pirellulaceae; genus Mariniblastus. The sequence continues at coordinate 1,811 of CAMYNE010000243.1, read as the reverse complement.
CTAAACGAGTCGCCACTCGGCCTGGTAGTTCAATCCGAGTGTGAGGATTTTCTGAAGAAGTTCGTCGTATTGAATGCCAACTTTCTCGGCCGACTCTGCAAAGTCCTCCCCGAACGACAAGTTTGGATTCGGGTTTGCTTCGAGAACGTGAACATCACCTTCGCTGTTGAGACGAAGGTCGAGCCGGGCGTAACCACTGAGACTGAGTGCCCGGTAAACCCGCTTGCAAACCGAGAGAATTTTTTGTTCGACGGCACGGTCCAGGTCTTTGGCTTCCAGCGTTTCAATCCCCAGCTTCTTCTGATACTCAACGTCCCATTTCACACGCGCTGTGGCGATCTGATGCATACCAGGCGGCGCGTTTCGGAACGCCATCTCCCAGATCGGAAGGGTCTTGAGTCGGCGATTGCCCAGCACGCCGACGTACAGTTCCCGTCCATCGATGTACGTTTCGATCAGCGCGTCGGTTTCGGTTTCAGCATGAACAAACTGGATCCGGTCAAACAGCGATTGGTCGTCGTAGACGATGGATGAGTCCGTAATTCCCATTGAAGCGTCCTCGGAAACGGACTTCACCAGTAAGGGGAATTCGAATCCAGCCGCTTTGCGAGGTTTTTTTCCTTTTTTAACGACAAAAAAACCGGGCGTTCGGATTCGGTGGTAAGACAGGATTTTCTTGGCAAGTGGCTTGTCATGCGACAGTAACAGTCCGCGCGGGTTGCAACCCGTGTAGTGTTGTCGCATTAGTTCGAGATAGCTCACAACGTGATGGTCGTAGACGCCGACGCCGTGAAACTCTTCGAGAAGATTGAATGTGATATGTGGCTTGAAATCCCGGATGGCTCGGCGGATGTCCCCCAAGTCATCACAAACACCCAAGGGCAGAATTTCGTGTCCGATCGCCTTTAAAGTGGTAACAACGTCGAACTCGGTCTTCCATTCCAGTATTTCTTCCTCAGAGTAACCCTCCATGGTCTCTGGTGGAACGAGCGACTCGTGCATTAGCACTAGTGCACGCAGTTTTTTCATAGTGCTACCCGGTAGTGACCTCCGTGCAGGTAGTTCATCGTGTGGACGGTTAGCATTACAACTGTGCTTTGTTTGGTTTCCGCCTCAGAGCGAGCTACACGCAGCTCCAACGCGCGACAACGATCAATCATTTCGCGTAGAACTTGATTGATATTGTATCGATATTCGCCCGTCCATAGAGCCACAGAACGGCTTAATTCCGCGCGATTTCTTTGCAGAAAAGAGGCTGCTGTTTTACTTGAGCGACTCTTGGGGGTTTGGGAAAAGAGTTTTTTGAGATCACGATCAAGTAACGACGGACTTTTGACGCCGTATCGTTCGTGTCTCTCGTCATAATGTTGCTGTAGTGTTTTTTTGATTCGGTTGGTTGGGTCTATCTTGGCTCGCGATTTTAGTTTCGCGGGTTGGTCGGAAATCTCTTTCATGAGTTCATCGATAAATTCAATTTTTTTAATCGCTTTCCAACCCTTGTATTCGATTCTCCAACGACTGCGGGGTTTCAACCAGACGGCAAACGTTTCGGCAAAATCTTCCGATGGATGGCTCTGTGCATACCAGGGTTCGAGGTGCAGAACATAATTTCGGCTGTTGGGCTTGGGTCGATAGTATTCGGGATAAGGATTCGAGTAACGGCCAAAAATCTGGCGATATTTCTTGCGACGATTCAGTCGGTAAGCCGTATCAATTGCGTGACCGGCTTCGTGACGAAGAATCCTCATGCACCAGGAAGCAGTTCCACCTTCAACTTCAAGCATTTCTTTGCGTTCAAGACGCATTAGTCG
>CAMYNE010000242.1 GCA_947259675.1 uncultured Pirellulaceae bacterium | reverse complement strand
TTCCTGGCATTCTTTCGTTTGAGTTTGACAAGAATGAACATCGACAATTGCGACACGCTGCGCAGTCGCGCGGGCAAATGGTAAATGACCTGCTCTTGGAGAAATTATTCGAAACACTTCACGGATGGACAAAACGAATTCGCGCTTGGCTGGGTCGTGGAAAAATTTGTGTCATGATGCCGTTGGATTTGCGAGAGCCGGACCTGGAGATAATGTCTGCCTGCAACATCGTCACCTACGCCTTTATTCGTCGTGGCCGGAATTTGCTGGAGCAACCCGGCAAGTTGAAGGAAAGTTTGGGCAAAGAGACGTTATTGTTGAAACACCAGCGACATCAAACGAAATTCATGAATCTAATTGTCGGTTCTCTTCGATATCCGCGGCTGTTGAAGGCCGCTTTGTTTCGCGATCATTGCATGGCAACGACCATCCTTTCCAACACGGGCGATCCGACCAAACGTTTCTTCGTCGATTTGCCACGTGAAAATGGCATGATTCGGTGCGGAAACTTATTGCTAACCGAGATATCCGGCGTACCGCCGATGCGGATCAAGACGCGGGCTACGATTTCAATCTTCACTTACCGCCGAGTGCTCAAAATATGCATCCGCTGCGATCCCCACTTTTTGGACCTCGACGATACTCAATTGCTGCTCGATCAGTATGTCGATCGCATCAAGAAAACGATGGATTAGTACATACACACGAGATTCAGTCCTAATTCAGAATTCCCACAGGATATCGAGCGCCAGAAGCAATTGATTTGTGGACGTGCGGTCGTCAAAGGACGGTGGAATGATCGTGCTCGAGCATGTAATGACAACGATCACCAAGCTGTTGATTAATGACCAGTGAATAGATCATCACACGGGAATCCGCAATCGTGATGTCCGAGCGTTGTTTGCCGTTGTGGATATCAAACTGGATTCGCACTCGAATCAGCTGTGTGACATTTCAGCGACCTTGCTCGGTATTTCCGAACGTAATTTTTCTGCGTTTCGATAATCCTCATTGTTAAATGCTTCGCGCGTTCCAAATGCAAATTGGAATGCCAGTTTGCAGAACGATCGAGTCTGCTTCAGTTCATCATAAAATTCCGGCGCGATCTTGCGCAACTGTCCGAGTCGAAACCAGGGAATGTAATGAAAGTCATGGTGTTCGGTATGCATCCCAAAATTAAACGTAATCCAGTTCACCGGGCCGTAATTGGACGCACTCGGCTGATAACACTGGTAGCCGTGAAAGTGCGAGTTACTGAGCATTAATCCAAAAGCGAGTGGATGCAGAAAACCTGTCGTAAATAAAGCGCTGACAAAAAGATAGATCAAGGGCACCCAGCCAAAAAACCAAACCAGGGCTGCAATCATCCCCAATGCGATCAGCGGATAGGTTACGGCCCACATTTCCAGTTTGTAACGCTTGTAGCCCGATACCAAATGCTGGTCCGCAAGTATCGACAGCGCAAAATCGGTCGGCTTCAGTTGCCGATGCCACACCGCGGTCGCGGCATAGACGATGAGACCCACTACCGCTCGGAGAACTTGAGTTATCAACATGAATCCTGAGATGGGCCAGAATAAGGGAGTCGTAATCCATGTGGTCATTCGCCGCACATCCGGACCAGGAAGGTAACCAAAGATCCTGTCCTTCAGGGCCAGCAGAATTGAGCGGCGTCTTTTGACAAAGTCCTTTTCTGAACCGAGATGATTATGGTGCACGTGGTGTTCAATCCACCATGTGTGATGGCCCGGAAAAAGCATTGGTAACGACGTCAAGGTAAACAGCCAGCGATTAGCGGCCTTGTTTTTGAAGATCATTGAATGATTACACTCGTGGGCGAGGTTAAACAATCCAATATTGATGATGGCCCCGAACAGCCACGCAGCCAGCACGATTACCCACCACGGTTGACCGATCAGCGCCACAGCAATCCCGATTTGCAACACTGCGCCGGCGACACAAAACAACGCCGAAATGGGAGCGCGGCCGAAAAGTTGTTTGACTTCGGGATGATCTCGAATAATGGACCTTGCCCGATGGCGATGCCAGACTGCATCCGGTTCGTTTTCTTCCGCGACGGGATCGCAGATATCGACTTCAAAACCCGGAAAGACGGGTGCTGGAGTTCCCAATACTCGCCAATGAAACTTGGGTGTAAAACTACCCGGTACCATCTCAGGTTGTTTCGTCGCGGTCGCCATTTTTGCTCCTGTTGATTTTTGGAAAGATTATACAAACTTTCGAACAAAATCGAAGGTGTTATCCCGACTTGGCGTAGATCGATGGGCACTCATCGGCATATCCCTTACCAGTCCGCATACTTTTGCAACGGCATCATCGCATGGAATCCCCGTCAGAGATCAAATACACGGTTTGATTCAGATGGCGGTCTCTTTTCTCCAATACCAACACACGGAACAGTCAGTTGATGCAGGGCGATCAAAATCCTCGCTTTGGTCTTCAGACAGTTTGCTTATTGCTACTGTGACCACGCCATCAAGTGGGAGCAAAATCCGATGCATTCTTACAGGAATCCAAGTAACACGTCAATTTTTTTTTGTACAATAAGCATTGCCAGAATCGTCCAGGTCGACTGTTCGTTTTGCAACTAATTTTCAAGGACTAATCCATGTTTTTACGTGCTCTGTTTGGCGCAGTCTTGCTATTCTGTTTCGGGTCCATCGCGGACATGCGAATTGATTCGCTGCTGGCCCAGGATGTGGAAATTGCAGTTGATATTGAGGCCGCCAAAAAGGAGGCGGCAGCAGCCATCGCTGAGGAAGTTGAATCGTATGTCGCAGCATTCAACTCGAAAGACTCTGCAAAACTAGCGTCTCACTGGTCACCGCGAGGAATTCACACCAATCGAACGACCGGTAACAGGGTGGTCGGCCGAGAAGCAATAGAACAAGAGTTCAACGCATTGTTTAAAGAAGCTGACAATTTGAAATTGGTTGTCAACTCGGAAGAAATTGAGTTTATTTCACCCAGTGTAGCCATCGACCACGGGCGAGCTTCCGTTACTCAAACTGGCACCGATAAAGCGGAACGGTCCGAATACAGTGCCGTATTTGTGTTTCGAGAAGGTCGCTGGCTGGTCGATCGAATTAGCGATGTATTGATCAGCGAAGAAGATTCACATCACGAACACTTGCGAGAACTGGAGTGGCTGATCGGCACCTGGATTAACGAAACCGAGGGCGTGACAGTTGAGACGGAATGCAAATGGACGCAGGACCAAAACCATATAAGTCGAGCGTATCGGCTCATTGAAGACGACAACGTGGAACACCATGGGTTGCAAATCATTGGCTGGGATCCGAACAGCAAGCACATTCGATCCTGGCTGTTTGATTCCGATGGAGGATTTGTAGAAGGGACTTGGGCGAAAAAGGACAATAGCTGGTTGATTACTGCAAAAGGGATTTTGCCCGACGGTGGCGTGGGTACGGCCGTGAATATCGTGCGGCCCATCGACGAAGACCGACTTGGTTACAGGAAAACCCAGCAGGTTATTGACGGCGTCGTTGTTGACGACTCCGACGAAGTGATTTTGCAACGTCAAAAATAGTCAAACTCTCAGAACGGGAACAAATAGATGAATGTCAAAAAAACGCTTGTTGCTGCTGGTTTCGCAGTGTTGTTCATGCTGGTTTGGAATACCCAGTCGAGTTTCGGACAACACGGTCATACGTTTCGCACCGGTTCCAGTCCAGTTGGTTCGTCGCCGACTACTTCGAAAGCTCGCTCGTTTAGGACGCCGGGCACGCCTTCGATGAGAAGGCCGACGAGCACGACCAATCGAGGCCGCTCCATTGGAGTTGCGGGTGGCGGCAACGCAGCAGGCCCGGTAGGCGGCGAGGGCGCTGTCGGCGCAAGGGGCGGCGAGCGGGCTGCCCGCCCAAGTCGCGGCGAGCGTGCTGTCGGACCAGTCGGCGGAGAGCGTGCTGTGCGACCAGTCGGCGGCGAGGGTGCCGTGAGAAGTCGCGGAGGTTCAGCAAGAACCTCCAGTCGAGGCCGGTCAATTGGTGTGGCAGCGGTCGGCGGAGAAGGGTATTCCGACATTCATCGGAAGACATCCCGGACCACGCGTCCGCCCAAGGCCAGCGGAGCCACCGCCCAGTTCTTTTAACGAACGCGCCCAGCCACTTGTGCGTCATCTAGTCTTAATTTTTCGGTTAGCCCGATGGCTTGTAGGGATCTTCAAGATGCAATTCGCGTGTGTTGGCAACTGGTGTTACCTGGTCAAGTGTTCTCGAAAGAATCTTCATTACTTTTTCTGCTGTCGCCCGGTAACCCGTTAGCTTCCCGCCATAAATTGAAAGCAATCTCGGTCGTGATTGATTGTCAACGGGCAACATTGTTTCGCGCGAGCGTTTGAAGGCCGCTCCTGTGGCCACGGGCAAGACTCGAAGCCCGGCCCACTGGTTGATGATGGAATGATCGCGGCCTGGAAAGTGTGTTTCGTAAGTTTCGCCCAGATAACGAACCTCGCTATCCAAGGGCGCGACCTGGTCGGGGTTGCCGTCAAATTTGGCTTCGGTGGTGCCCACCAACGTGCGTTCATTCCAGGGCATCACAAACACGACACGCTTGTCTTTCGCCTCGACGTAATAACAACCCTGGGTGATGATGCCAGGCAGTTCGATGTGTGTGCCTTGAATATTTTCGACAGCCAGTTGTGCAACTTTCGGCGTGAAATGGTTGAGCACCTCGTTAACGCCTGCCCCTGCCGCATTAACAACGACATTAGCGCGTGTGCTAAACGAGTCCGAACCGAATTGGAAAGACACCTCAACTTCATCACGGCCAATTTTCGCAGAAACGAAATGGGCTGGGTAAAAGAGATCCGCTCCGAGATCTTGAGCTGACTGCATGATGGCTCGCGTCAGCGCCGCGTCGTCCGTTTGCCCGTCCCAGTATTGGAGAACTCGTTTGAGACCAGTTTGATTAAT
>CAMYNE010000241.1 GCA_947259675.1 uncultured Pirellulaceae bacterium | reverse complement strand
AAAGACATCGACGCGCAGAAAATTGGATTGTTTGGAAACAGCCAAGGCGGGTGGATCACCTTAATGGCTGCCCACCAGAATTCAGAGATCGCTTTCATCGTGACACTTTCCGGTCCGACGATCACGCCCGCGGAACAAGGGCACTACATAACAGAAGCCGAATTGCGAAAAAAAGGATACTCCGATGAAGATATTCAGGCGGCTCTTAAGTTGGATCGACAGGTCACAGAAGTCTACCGCAAGAATACGGGACGGGAGGCAGCCCAAAAAGCGATCGACGCAGCCAAGGGCAAAAAATGGTTCGCCGATGCGGCGCTCGGAATCCAACCTGAAGATTCCTGGAATTGGAAATGGTATCGCGATCTGCCGTTTGACCTTGACCCGGTGCCCTTATTGAACGACGTTACGATACCGCTGTTGGCCCTTCATGGCGAAAACGACATGCTTGTTCCCGCGGATCGCAGCGCAAAGACTATCGATCAACTCAAAAACGCCGGCAAGAATTTCCGAGCAATCGTCTTTCCGGGTATCGGGCATGGAATAAACGCCGGCAAGGGTCGCACTTGGGAAGGTCCCGAAAAATATTGGACGGAATTGAACCAATGGCTACGACAAAACCAAATCATGGATGGGGTGAATGACGATGAATAGGCTATTTCATTTTTTTACCGAGGCCTGGCCGGATGAAAGCCTTTTGACCTCTTCATCTGAAAACAAATCGTTTTTGTCGTTTCCGCTCAGTTTCGATCCAGAAATAACCGGGCAAACTTTGCCGTCGATACGAAAACGTTTTTTGCCTCTTTCACCGATCGGACCTTCAGGGAACTTGGTTCGGTTGCCTGGGCAAAGGCCTGACTTCTTGTCGCCCAAGCATTCGAGGTTGGTGGCGAGCCGTTTGCAAACGTATCACAACCCGTTTACAGCCAATCTTTAAGCATGTATCGGACAATGCTTTTTTCTCGTTGCAGAACTCATGCCGTCCGAAAAGATTCGATTGCTGGTTCATAACGGTTCAAATGTCAGATATGAGTGTTGGTTGTGTGTACAAGGTAGAGAGTCATCATTATCGTTCGACTGAGCAACACAGATGACGCCAAGGCTTGGGAACAGTTTTTGCAAATTTACCGTCCGATCATCTTTCCAATGGCTCTGTCAAACGAGTTCGATAGGTTAAAAAATGCTAAGAATGTACTTCGCTGTCCTGATTTTTATCTCTGCAGTATCGTTACCCACACTGTCGTCCGGGCAAACAGAAGCAGCCAAAAAGATCGAGGAATTCACTAGGCCGTTCGCCGAGGCTGGGCATTTTTCTGGAGTTATCTTGGTGGCCATGGACGGTGAAGTCATTTACGAGCAGGCATTTGGGTTTGCCAATGCCTCGCATGAACTCCCCAACAGAATCGATACAAAATTTAACGTAGCTTCGGTCACCAAAGATTTCACTCTGGCAATTGCGAATGCGTTAATTGACGAAGGCCGACTGGCTGAAACGGATACGTTAGCCAAGTTCATTCCAGATTTTCCGCAAGCAGACAAGATTTCGATTGCAATGCTTGCCAGTCATCGCTCCGGGATTCCACATCGGGTCAAAGCAAATGAAGTTCAGCCCTATCAGCTGCAAGACATTGTTGACTTGGCCAAAAGGTGCGAACTCGCCTTTCCACCAGGGTCGGACCGGCTATACAGCTCGGCTGGCTATTCCGTATTGGCACGAGCAATGGAAATTGCTTCGGGCAAGTCCTACCAAGATTTGTTGATGGAGTATGTCGTCCAACCGGCTGGAATGGAAAACACCGTTGACTTTGAGAGTGAGAAAGTCATCAAGGACCATGCCGCTGCCTACCTGCTTGATTCAAGCGGATATTTGAATGCGCCGGTCAAAGACTATTCGTTTCTTGCAGGAGCTGGTTCAGTTATTAGCACAGCGCGCGACGTGTACAAGTTTGGGCAGGCAGTCGCCGAAGGCAAACTTGGAAAAAGTGCGCAGGAAGGCATGATCAATAGCAAAGGCAACATCGTCGCCAACGGAAGTACAAACGGATATCGCTGCAATTTGCGAATCAACACTCAAAACAAGACTGCCCTGGTCTTGGTTTCGAATCTTGCCTCGGGTGCTAACGATCTCATAATTGAAAACGCACAGAAAATTATTGATGGAGAACCAGCTGATCAACCCGTCGTTCCGGAACCGAACTTTGCCAAAGAAACGCCTAAGAACTTGGATGATTTCGTCGGAACCTATGCCTTGGGCAATAGCAGTTTCAAAATTTTCGTGAAGCAAGGTCAACTCTTTGCTGGTCCGTATAAACTGGTGCCGCTGGGGGGTGGTCGTTTCTACAATTACTGGAGTTATGCTGAAATCACCTTTGTTCGCAACGAAGAACAAATCGTTATGGGTCTCGTTTGGGAAGGCTCGGCTGGCAAAACCGATTGGGAGAAAAAATAGCTTATCGCCATTCTCCGAATCGGCTGAACACGTAGCCGCGTTGCCCTTTGCAGCGAACCGCATTGATTTCTCCGTCACGTCGAGGCAGCCTCTGGCTGTCAATTATTTGGCTTATAGGCGACAAGAAAGGTTGGATGAAGCTTTCTTCTATTCAACGGATTTTTCGAATCGCTACGAGGCACGCTCTCAGAAAACCAACGTGAAAATGCTAATTGCGAGGATTCAGCATGAATCTGACAGACTGGCCCGAGGGGCTAACCGTTTCGAAGAGCGGTTTGCAATCGCTACCCCAGTCATCATCGTTCAATTCCGGGATTAACTGCTATCGCATTTTTTTCGTCGAAAACGGAACTGGCATCATGGAACTTGAAACTGCAAATGGGCCCGCGATTGCAACGGGACGACAATGACGGGAAAACCCTGAAGGTCACCTGCCCCACCGAGTTGAAGTATTGAACAGACAAAAGAAGACAACGATCATCAACGTCAAAACGCCAAACAAAATCTTTGTCTTTCGCCATCTTGCTTTTGCCATGATTTCTTTCTGTTGAACGTGAGGCTCTGAGAGATCCTCAGAAGATCAGTCATGAAGGTTACCAATTCGAAGTCTCTCCCGATGAATAAGAAAGAAATATTCCAGAAGGTTACAATGTAATTGTGTTTGTCGCGTTATTTTCCCGTTTTCTCCGTCATCGAAATGATCTGACGAGTGTTCATTAAGGTTAGTTTGTGGTCAAACGGGCATAAATTCGAGAATTTCACGTGTGAATTGGATTTAGATGCAGGCTATTGAATCCAATCAACTTGGATCCGCGTAGTGTCTGAAAACAAAACCTATTTTTCAAATGCCCAATCTTAAAAGGACATGTCATGAATCGCTTTGCAATCTTTGCTGCAATCGTATTGGCTGCGCCAACAATCTTGTTCGCGGAAGACGATATTCTCACAACTGCAGCCTCCAACGGATCGTTCAACACGCTGGTCAGTCTGGTCGTTGCGGCTGACCTCGATGAAGCTCTTCAAAGCAAAGGGGAATTCACAGTATTCGCACCAACCGACGCAGCTTTTGAAAAACTTCCGAAAGATACATTGAAGTCATTACTTAAACCTGAAAACCGCGAGCAGCTTGCCGACATTCTCAAATATCACGTCCTTCCTCGAGAGATCTCCATTGCAAAACGCGCTCCGTCCCATCCTCTCAAGTCAGCAAACACATTGCTTGGCAAATCCCTGCGGTTCGAACGAAAAGGGGACCAGCTGGAAATCAACGGTGCGAAGGTAACGATTCGCAACATCAAATGCAGCAACGGGTTGATTCAAGTCATTGACAGCGTTTTGCTACCACCCGAAGACGACAACTCGATCGTAGGAGTTGCGAAAAAAGCAGGAAGCTTCAAAATTCTTCTGGCAGCAGTCGAGGCGGCCGGTTTGAAAGAAAGACTTTCTGGAAAAGGCCCGTTCACAGTATTTGCTCCAACCGACGAAGCGTTTGAAGCACTCCCCAAAGGAACTTTAAAAAGTCTCCTCAAGCCAGAAAACAAAAAGCAGCTAACAAAGATTTTAACTTACCACGTTGTTTCCGGCAAAGTGACGGCTCGAAAAGCAGTGCAATCAGGCAAGGCGACAACGTTGGCAAAAGAAAGCGTAAGCATCTCGATTGAAGATGGTCGAATTCAGATCAACAACGCTAAGGTCATCTCCAACGACCTTGAAGCCGGCAACGGAATCATTCACGTAATTGACAAAGTATTGTTGCCAGGCCAATCTTCAAATCCCGAAAAAGAACACTCTGACGAAGTCACGATCACGTCCGATTGGGATTCCCCCGTCGTTCGCGACGGAATTGAAGCCGACAAAATCATCATTCGCTGCGGCGGAGCAGGCAACATTCGCTTGACCAATGTTAAAGCCAATAAAATCGTGACCAGCATTGGCGGTGGTGGTACCGTTTCGATCGCCGGAAAGGTCGACGAGCATCGGGCAAGCGTGAGCGGCGGGGCAGTCTTGCGAGCCCGCGACTTGGTCAGTGCGACAACGGAAGTCCAAGTCAATGGCGGTGGAGATGCCGAAGTTAACGCGACAGAAGGTCTGATCGCACGAGCAAATGGGGGTGCCAAGCTCCGTTACGTCGCCACCGGAGCCAAGATCACCAAGAGCATCAACAAGTATGCTGACTTTCGTCAAATCGTAAAATCAGAGTCGGCACACTAGTCTTGGCGAATGCTTTGCCATTTTCAATTGCGGTGTCAGGATGTCGAGTTCTCTGCCCTGCTAATGGAACAGAAAATTGTTTTTTCGGGGAACTCGACAAACCGCCTTGGGAACCGTGTATCGAAGTTCCGCTGGATTTTTTAAACCGATTTAAAGCGGGTACCGTTCCGGATCTTTAATTGTTTCGACCTGGTACTTTGAATGCGATGAGTTTTTCCGAGTCGCGAACGAATAACAGGCCGTTGGCTACGACGGGCCCGATCCAACATCGACCGGAGAGCAAGCTCTTCCGCCACTTTGATTC
>CAMYNE010000240.1 GCA_947259675.1 uncultured Pirellulaceae bacterium | reverse complement strand
TATTTGCGTTATGCCGAAGGCTTAAACAAGCAATACGACGCAAACAAAGACGGATTTCTGGACCTTGGTGAACAAGAAAAAATGCGTCGACGTCCATCCGTTGAAGCAGATCAAAACAACGATGGAAAAGTCTCAATGGACGAACTCTCCATCGTCCTCGCGGGTCAAAATGTTTCACGCCGCACCACGGACAAGGCGGAGCCCGCCAGCGAAAATCAAGGGCACCAGGATCTCGATATTCGTTTCGGTCTGTTAGACATCAAAAGCTCAGATGCCGAGGCCATGCAAAGGATCTGCGCGAAAGCCAAAACTGTCGGTTTTATTAAATTTGGCGATCAAATTGCGGCCCTGGGACAAGAAGACAATGTCAAGGTGCATGAAATACTTGAAATGTCGATGGTAGCTGGGAAAACGACTTCACTGCAAAGCGGGGGGACGACACCTGTGAAAACAGGCGCCTCCGTTTCGCGTTCAGGTCAAAAGGTCTTTTCTTACCAAGATATGGAAACGGGGTTTAATCTCAGGCTAACGCCGCATCAGGTAAACGGAAAAGTCGAAATCGACATGGATCTGACGAAGTCTTACCTCGAAGAAGTTAAGACCAACGCCGATCAAGGATTTGCACCCACGTCGGTCAAGAGGCTTCAGTATACGTCGACGGTTTTGTTTGATGAGGGAGCAATCACGGCAATCAATCTCCAAACAACGGGACAAACCTGGGTGTTACTGATCGGAGCTGCGAAAAGGAACATCGAGCCAATTGCAGATGCTGGTAAACCGTCGTCAAAATAAACCCTTTCCCTGTACTGGGTACTGGGTACTGGGTACTGGGTACTGGGTACTGGGTACTGGGTACTGGGTACTGGGTACTGGGTACTGCGCACTGCGCACTGAGGAGTGGTCACCAGCAAGAATACGCTACCCGGTCCAATCGAATTTGCGATTTACCATTTCGGGTAGTCGTATTCCGGGTTCTTGGTGCTGAAGTCCCGGTTTGTTAAACCAGGATTGAGTTGGATATCCGTGTAATAGTATTTCTCAAGCAACGGCGGCGGGTCACCCTCTTTTTCAGGCCACATGAAGCCCTCGTATCCGATGGGTAGATTTCGTTCGTCATCGATGTAAATCCGCGCGATATGAAACTCGAAATGGGGCCGGTATTTTGGGTGCTTAATCTCCATTAACGTACATTTGTGGCCATCGATCATAACACCGCGTGTGACCGTCGCGATGCATTCGCCATGATTGAGGTCATTCTTGCCTTTTTCGAACATTTTTTTGATCAGGTTTTTCATCCCGAGGGCTCGAATCGGGTAGCGGTTGCCTTTCATCGCGATCGGGCCGTCAGGATTCAAAAAGAACTTCTTGACGTTAAGCAGCCCTGAGCCATGGGCGATGATCTTATCCTGATTCATGCCACTGATCCAAATCGCTTCTTGTCCCGCAACGGATTTGGGCTTCAGGAATCGCGTGTAAACGCTGAAAGGAATGGTGGCTCCGTCCTTTGTTTTCTGCTCATGACGAAGCTTGCAGAACATATAACGTTCATCGTGGAGTTCGCCATTCGTGCGTACCTGGCTGACAATCGTCGCCGTGTAACCAGTAACGTTGTTTTCGATCGCATCAATACCGTCCTGGGCAACCTTTAACAGCGGGATCAGCGGATGTTTTGCTGCGTCGATTCTTCGTTGCGTAATTCCGCGCGTGATGGCGTGTTCTGGCAAGTCGGCCAATTCATTGTCGTCTGTCGACTTGATTGCGACGGGGACCTTTAAATTGGGATCGACATTTGGCGTCAGATAAGGCTGAATCAAAAAAGCTGCGGCAGCCGAAACGACACCAAGTCCGACCAGCGTGACGAGGCAGTTAAGAAAAGTAATTCTCTTCTTGCCGGTCGACGCAGGTTGAGCTATTGAATCCTGCTTAACGGTTGCGGAATAGTCAGTATCAGTCAGGGAGGGGTCTACTTGTAATTGATTGTTCATTTCAAGGTTCACAATAAACCTTGTCCGGTTCATTGAGCTGCAAACTGTTCGGCGTATTGGAGGATCCAGCTATCGATTTTTTCCTTAAATTCTTCGTCAATCGAATCCGCGATGTCTTTGTAAAAATTCCAGCTAAAAATTTCTTTGTTCTTAACCGTACCTTTGCCGGTGATATTGACAACGTTGAATTCATTCTGCGGACGAACTGTGATTTCAATTCGACTGAAAAATGAACCTGCTTTTCCGTCTGGACCACGCGCCAGGTCATCGCGGTAGATTGCTCCGCCCCAGCCACGTTCCCCAAATATGGTTTCGTAAGCGAAGCCCGGAAAGTGGTGAACAAGCTTTTTTAGCCCATGTTCAATATAATCGGAAAGATCGAGACGAAAGTCATTATGCCGATTTCGCAGCTCTTCAGCCGTTATTAATTTCTGCCTTTCGGAGTCCTGACGATTGGCGCTACGCTCTTTGCCGCGAGAGATCGCTTTTTGCAGTTGGTCTTCGAATTCCATGCTATCTCTTAGACCTCAGCTATCATCTTTTTTGTCGGCGTTAGTTTCAGGCTTTTTTTCCACAAATTGCAGCAAATCCGAAAACGAACGCATCGGTTCCTTACCGTCGAGCATTTCTTTGGTAATCGGTGTCACAGGTTTTGGAGCACGTTTTTTCGGCCGATCATAGCGAGCATGAGCGGACTTGCCACGACGATGTTTGCCTGCTTTAGTGTCCGCCGTTTTTCTGGGCCGCGAACCTTCATATCTCTTCCCGCCGGTTTTGGCTCGATCCGCAGGTTTGCGACGAGCCTTGGACGGATCAAATTTTGGCGTGCCTGGTTTGATCGCCGTCAGCTTCACCCTTCGACGGTCGCCTTCAATTTCAGTCACCCAGACTTTCACCACATCTCCGACGGCAAAGAATTGATGCGGATTGCGAATGAATCGATTGGACAGCTGGCTGACATGAATCAAACAGCTTTCTCCCAAACCGATGTCGACGAATACGCCGAAATCGACCACGTTGACGACCTGCGCGTCCAACTGCATTTCTGGTTTGAGATCATCGGACTTAATAATGCCACTTCTGAAAATCGGTTTGCTGACACCGTCGCGCGGGTCGCGACGAGGTTGGGAACAAGTCTTCAGAATATCGTTGATCAACATGCTGCCCACTGAAAACTCTTTTGCCAGCGCGTTGACATCGAGTTGTTTCAGTTTAGCAACGAACTCGGATCGACGTGGGTCGTACTTCAGTGTCGTACGCTTCGGTTTATGTGTTCGCTGGATTGCGGGTGTCTTCGCCGTCTTTTCCTCGGGTCTGGTTTCGGATGATGGGGAGGAAACCGGAGTTGTTGTATCTTCTTTAGGCTTGAGTTGGCTTGCCTCCGGCTGAAGGGCTAATTCGTCTGCGCCATCAGGGTTAACTGTCTCAGCTGTCGGTAGTGGTACGGCCGTTTCAGGTTGTTCAGACGCGGAGGCGTCTGCGGGTTTTTCGGCGGCAATTGTGTCAGCAACAGCGGGTGTTTCAGCGGCAGGGGTTTCCGCAGCAGCCGTTGTGTCGGCGCCAGCGGGTGTCTCGGCAGCAGGGCCCGCAGCCGTTGTGTCGGCGCCAGCGGGTGTCTCGGCAGCAGGGCCCGCAGCCGTTGTGACGGCGCCAGCGGGTGTGTCGGCAGCAGAAGATTCCGCGGTCGGTGTTTCGGAAGCAACTGCTGGCTCCTCCACATTTTCCGAAGTTGCCGTGATCGGCTTCGACTCGACCGGAGGAGTTGTCGCTACCGACGCTTCGGCAGTTGTCTCACTTGCCGGCGCTGGGGTTACTGCTGCTTCCGGCGAATTGTCACTAGTTTCTGGAAGCGGCTTAAACATATGAGCCGTTGTTGCCCCCACCTTTTCCAGTAACTTTTCGGCAATCCCGTAACTCTCCGGATGGATTGATGTGGAGTCCAATGGTTGGTCCCCATCACAGATTCTCAAGAAACCGACAGCTTGAACGAACGTCGCATCGCCAAAACCAGTGACTTCTTTGAGCTGTTGACGGTCTTTGAATTTCCCTTTCTCTTTCCGGTGTTCGTAGACTCGTCTGGCCGTCAGCTGATTCAGACCTGAGACGAATTTCAGCAAGGAAGGGCTGGCCGTATTCACGTTAACGCCAACGCGGTTGACGCAAAACTGAACCACTTCGTCAAGCGATTCGCTCAAGTGCTTAGCCTTGATGTCATGTTGGTACATTCCGACGCCGATATTGGCCGGGCTGATCTTGACCAGTTCAGACAGCGGATCCAGCAGTCGCCGGCCAATGGAAATGGCACTCCTCTCATTTGGCGACAGCCCTGGTAGCTCTTCGCGACCAATTTCGCTCGTCGAATAAGTACTTGCCCCAGCCTCATTCAGGATCACGTATTTGACATTCAATCCTTGAAGCTGTTGGCCGATGACATCGGAAACCATTTGCTCGGTTTCCCGGCAAGCCGTTCCGTTCCCAATCGCAATGATCTCGATATTGTGTTTCTTGACCAAGTCGTGAATCTTCTGGGCACTTTCTTCTCGCCGTTTTTGATTACCGACCACAAATATCTGCCCGGTTTCCAACAAGTTGCCCGTCTCATCGATTGCCGCAACGGAACATCCTCGTTTGAATCCCGGATCGATCGCGAGAACTCGGGATTGGTTGACAGGAGGCTGAAGCAACAAGTTTTTCAAGTTGTTCGCGAAAACTTCGACGGCGTGCTTTTCGGCAGACTCGGTAAGTTCGCGTCGGATTTCACGTTCGAGGCTGGGTATCACCGATTTGTTAAGTGCTTCGGTGACACACTTTTCCATGAACGGTTTGGACGGATGTTCATCGGGAATCAGAATTGATTTGGCAGTCGATTCGACAAGCGAAGTATCGAAATCAATTTTGACTTTCAATTTGCCAGCTCGTTCACCCCGGTTGATCGCGAGGATCCGATGATGGGGCGTTTTTTTGAGCGGCTGTTTAAAATCGAAATAATCCTTGAACGGATCGGGTGCGACTTTCTTTTTCTTTTTC
>CAMYNE010000239.1 GCA_947259675.1 uncultured Pirellulaceae bacterium | reverse complement strand
TTTTGTCTTTGCTTTGGTCATTTTCTTTTTTGCGCACATGTGTTGTCAAAAGACTTTGGTTCCTAAAAAAAGCGATTGTTGCACTCGCAGGCGCAGGCGCCGGGCTGGATCGAATTCAGCCGGCGCCTACGACGGCTGGGCGTTAAACGCAATGCCGTTTAAAGTTTGCCACTGAATCCTCGGAAACAACCTGGTCATTCTGTTTTACATCGCCGCAGCGATTTGTGATACAGCTTCGACCAACTTGTCGATCTCATCAACCGTATTGAAAAAACCGATGCTTATCCGAATTGTACCTGCTGATTCAAATGTCCCCAGTGACGAGTGGACTTTTGGCGAACAATGAAAGCCCGCCCGCGTTTGAATTCCAAATGCACTTTCCAGAATCGTGGCGACTTCTCGAGGATCGTGCCCGGAAATATTAAAACTCAGGACTGCCGATCGTTCCGGCGCATCCAAACAATAAATCTCAACACCAGCGATCGTCAAAAGCCCGGTGATCGCGTGCGCGGAGAGTTGAAGTGACTTTTTATGGACCTCTGCGATTGTATTTTCGACAACGAAATCCAACCCCGCTTCCAGTCCCAAAATTCCGCCGACGTTCAGATTTCCCGATTCCATTCGGGTTGGCATCTCTTCCGGCTGAACATCTGAGTCGCTTTGAGTACCTGTTCCGCCTAGTCGATATGGCCGGATTTTGTGCCAGGATCGTTCCGCGGCATATAGCAAACCAGTCCCCAGCGGGCCGTAAAGGCCTTTGTGTCCTGGAGCCGCCAGAAAATCGCATCCGATCCTCTGGACGTTCAGTTCGAGATGGCCTAGCGACTGGGCGGCGTCGATAAGGAACAACGCATCGTGATCTCGTAAGCGTTTACCAATCGCCTCGACCGGTTGAACGACACCTGTAACGTTGCTTACGTGGGAGATGCAAACCAGTTTTGTGTTCGGGCGTACGGCCGCCACGATCTCATCGGGGTCCACCAGCCCGTTCTTGTCGATGTCGACATAATTTACGTCAACACCTTTTTCATTGAGCAGGTAACTCAAGGGTCGCAGGACGGAGTTGTGCTCAATTGTGGTTGCAACCACATGATCGTGTGGAGAGATTACGCCTTGAAGAACCATATTTAATGCGTCGGTTCCGTTAAACGCAAATACGATTTCGTTCTTGTTTTTCGACCCGATAAACTGGGCCAGTTTTTGTCGACACCGTTCCACACCTTGATCGGTTCCGCTTGTTTGTCCAGAGATACCGCGAAACGCCGGTACTCCGGAGTCTCGGTAATAAGACGCAATGGCCTCTACGACTTGTTCCGGTTTAGGCCAACTCGTCGCGGCGTTGTCGAGATAAATTCGGGGCGGTTCAGGTATCGACGGATTGGCAAGTTCGGCGGGTGAAGTTTTTCCCATCGGCGCGTCAGCCTCCGATTTGATGCATGGATTTTCGCGGTCTTTGAAAATCCTCCGAATCGATGCCGTGCCCGGCTTTCTTGGCAGCAATTGATTCACGAACGCAATTCAAAATCTCAGCGTCTGTTGAATCAGGATCGCGAAGGATGCTTCGTAGGTCCCATTCAACGGTAGAAAACAAACAGTTTCTCAATTTCCCTTCGGCCGTTATTCGCATGCGATTGCAGTTACTGCAAAAAGGCTGGGATATCGGGTTAATAAAACCCACCCTGCCCTTGCCATCGAGATACCGAAAATCGGTTGCCGGTTGGCTAGGGTACAACGGCGGGACCGATTTGAGCTTTCCAATTTCGGATTCGATTAGCTGCCGGATGGTATCACCAGTGACGACTTGCGGTTTATCCCAATTCTTTTCGGCGTCCAACGGCATGAATTCGATAAATCTCAGCTCAAGATCGTTATCCCGGCAGAATCGAGCCAACGGAATTGCCTCGGTTTCAGCAATACCCGTAATCGCAACCGCATTAATCCTGATTCTTGCAAACCCCGCATCCCGCGCAGCCGAAATACCTTCAAAGACCTGTTCCAGACCCTTTCTTCGGGCGATCCGTTCAAACGTGATCGGGTTGATCGTATCAAGGCTGATGTTCAGTCGGTCCAGTCCAGCGTTGTGCAAATCCTGGGCATGTTTCGCAAGCAAAATACCGTTGGTGGTCATCGCGATGTCTTCGATGCCATCGATCGCGGCTAACATCTCCACCAGGGTTGGCAGTTGAGACCGAACAAGCGGTTCACCACCGGTGAGCCTTAGTCGGTTGACACCTGCCGACGCGACGACTCGAACAAAACGCGTGATTTCCTCAAAGCTCAAAATATCTTTGTGCTGAAGAAATTTTATGGTTTCATTCGGCATACAATAAAAGCAGCGAATATTGCAACGATCGGTGATTCCAATTCGCAGGTTATTGTGTACTCGTTCAAAGGAATCGACGATTTGTTCGAGCCTGCTTTCCGGTTCGACAAAACTCATTGGCCTGGTGCCTCCATTCGGGGTGTTGCACCGTCGGGATGGATCCATTCCGTCGTTCCGTCTGCCCAATGTTCCTGCTTCCAGATTGGCACCTGTTTTTTGAGCGTGTCGATCAACCATTGAGCCGCTGCAAAGGCCGCTTGGCGATGAGGGCTGCTCACGGCGATCGCGATACTGGCCTCGCCAACTTCCACCATACCCGTTCGATGGACAGCTGAAACGCGTTCAATTGGCCATTTGGAAAACGCCTGGTCGCAGAGCTTTTGAATTTCCTTGGTCGCCATTTCCGAGTAGCAATCGTAAGAGAGTCGTTTTGTTTCCTGCCCGTCCGTCAGATTCCTGGTTGTGCCTACGAATAGAACATTCGCGCCACATGATTCCGATTGAACGGACGCAAGCACCTCGGCTGTATCAATTTTTTCTTGGACGATTTTGATCATTGAAAAAAATAAGCGCGAGTCGAGGTATTAGCGGAACTGGTTTCTAAATTATTAATCTTAGTCGTTATCATAATCTTAGTCTTAATCGTCGTTTTGTTCCAAACCAAGGGGTCAGCGATGGGTATCAAGATCATGATTACGACTACGAGTAAGACTAAGATTGAGAATTTGTTGCACCTGCACGCCGCCGGCCTACCCACCGCTCACCGGAGGGATAAACCCGACTTCCGCCCCGTCGTGAAGCTGTTTTGTGTCTGACGAATATTCCTGGTCGACCGCAAACGAAGATTTATAAGCTATTTCATGCAAGCCGGGAAACTGCTCAACCAACCTGCTTTTTAGATCACCCAGGGTTGCCGAATCGTCCATTGACAACTCCAAACGGTCTTGACCCGCGATGTCTTTGGCCGCCGCAAACAGAATTACTTTGACTAACATGTTACGACCAACTCCTCGCTTCTTCGACTGAACAAATCATCTAATTCGGGCATCAAGCCGTACGCCAGCGCAAGAATCTTGATCGGATGAACGGTTGGTTTGGTGGTGCCCTGTTCCATTTGAATCTTGCACGCACTGCATTCGGTCGTTCCAGCGACGATCGTCGGGCTGCGCATGGCGTTGATCAAAGGCAAGCCGATTCTCAGACTGCGGTTATAGTTTTTTTGTTTCAAACCGAAGGTTCCCGCCATGCCACTGCATCCTTTCTCAATCAAATCGACCTGCAAACCCGGAATCAAACGCAGAAGTTTCAAGCCAGGTGCGGCTTTGTCATCGCAATGTCCCAGGAGCGCCTTTTGATGACACGGTAGATGATAACCAATCGATGCATTAAGCGGCCGGAAGTCAAGTTCCAACTCGCCGGATAAATGTAGTTGCATCAAAAACGAAGTCGAATCCACCGTGTTTTCGGCGACTAACTTCGCATCGCCGTCGTCGAGAAAGTGTAGATATTCGTGCGTCAAACCCAGTGCTGCCGACGGTTCCGTCGTTACGACCTGGTATCCCTGGCGAATCCACTCAGCAAGCAATTCGACATTTTTTACTGCAAGATTCTTGGCCGGTGCGATTGATCCTTCCGAAATCATTGACATTCCGGATACATTTTGACCCGGTGGAATCAGGACATCGATCCCGTTGTGTTGGAGCACTTTGACAAACGAAATCCCCAGTTCGACATCGTTCCAATTGGCATAGCCGTCGACAAAGTAGACGACTTTGCGCGACTGTTGCTTGGAGGGCTTGGTCAATCTCTCACGTGCGGCCCATCTCATCAGATTGGTTTTGGCAAACTGTGGTAGTTTTCGGCCTTGGGCAACTCCCAGAATCTTATCCAGGAGCCAGCGAATCCAGGGCGTGCGAATCATTCGGTTTGAAACTGGCGGCATGCGGCCCCCAATCACGTACAGCCAGTCCAGTCGCGTCAGCAGCCAATCCGAGAGCTTGAGTCCGTTAACGGCGATGTACTGAGCTTTCGCTTCAATCATTAGTTTCGGAATATCGACGCCGGCCGGACATTCGAAACGGCATTGATGACAATTGAAACACAGATCCGACACGCTCTTGAAATCGTCCTTCGTTAACAGTTCCGGTGCAAGCGAACCTGTCAGGATCCCGCGCATCAAATTTGCTTTGGCCCGCGGCGACGCTTCTTCGCGAGGCGTCAAGCGATAAACCGGACACATCCGCTCATTGGGGCTCGTTGTTCGGCACCGTCCGCAGCCGTTACAGTTCCGCGTTGCCAAGGCGACTTCCGGCAGGACCCAATTTAGCTGTGGTTCGATGATCGGCAGCGGTTGTGGCTTTTTTGTTTGTGGTTCAGGGTCTGTCGAATCCGCCGGTTCGTCATCTGAAGCCGATGAGGATGTGGTGGATGCTGAATTCGAGGAAGTTAATTAGTTTTTATCGGACAGGCACTAATTAAAAAGTTTAAAGGGCGGTGTTTCCAATAGGAGCGCCGCCTTTTTAATACCTAAATTGAGCGTTTAAAATTTTAAAAATGGATCATCTTTTCTTATATTCAATGAATTCTATCGATTTATATTTTTAAAATTTGAAACCCTTCGGGATTGCCGATCTTACCGCATCTACTGCGTCAGATGCCGTCCCGCATAGTCAACTATAGCGGAACGACATCTTCCTTGTAGCTCCCCGCTGC
>CAMYNE010000238.1 GCA_947259675.1 uncultured Pirellulaceae bacterium | reverse complement strand
CAAAATTCGCACGAAAGAACAAGCCGTGGAATATCTGCAAGGCGTGATCGAGAAGAGCAAGAGTTCCGGTGATCGGCTGTTCGTCGTCTCATTAGCCGCAGAAGACTGTCCAATCGGAATTTGCAGTTTGCTTAAACGAGTTGGTTTGGATGCACCAGATATCGGTTTTGCATTTCTTCCTGAGTATCGACGAAAAGGTTACGCATTTGAAGCCGCATCGGCAACCTTGGCATTCGCTCAAACAAAATTGGGGATGGAGCGAATCATCGCGATCACTTCTCCTGCAAATGCCGATTCGATTTCACTGTTAGAAAAACTTGGCCTGCGTTTTGATTCGCAAATTCATTTCGGAGACGAGTTTGAGGAATCGCTGCTATTTGTGTTGCCGACCCGATGATTAGACCTGGCGACTTAGAAAATGCTCTACCCCGCTGAGCCAACCAACTCTTTGTCGATCAACGAAGCGATGTCTTCGTTACTGATGTTTTTCTTTTTGTCGGCCAACTTTTTGAATTCCTTGAACACACTTTTCAGCTGGTCGGGATTGAGTTCATACCCAAGTTGTTTGGCGCGATCCGCTAACGCCGCACGTCCACTATGCTTGCCAAGCACCAAGTCCGTTGCGGCAAATCCAACATCTTGCGGTCGCATGATTTCATAGGTCGTGCGATGTTTGAGCATCCCGTCCTGGTGAATTCCCGCTTCGTGGGCAAATGCATTTCTTCCGACAATTGCTTTGTTACGTTGTACGTGCATCCCGGTAATTTCCGAGACAAGTCGACTGGTCGGAACCAGCCTTTCAGTGTTGATTTTCGTATCACCCGTGTAGTAATCAGGACGTGTTCGCATCGCCATGACAACTTCTTCGAGCGCACAATTTCCTGCTCGCTCACCAAGTCCGTTAATCGTGCATTCGATCTGACCAGCACCGTTTTGCACCGCGGAGAGACTGTTGGCAACAGCGAGTCCCAGGTCATTATGGCAATGCACACTGATTACGGCTTTGTCGATATTCGGAACTCGATCGACCAATGACTTGATCACCGCCCCCATCTGCTCGGGCGTCGCGTAGCCTACGGTATCTGGAATGTTGACCGTCGTAGCACCTGCATTAATTACGGCTTCAATCACGTGACACAAAAAGTCGACTTCTGTTCGAGCGGCGTCCTCCGGCGAAAACTCGACATTTGAACAATAGCCTTTAGCGCGTACTACGCCCTCAACTGCTCGTCCGATAATCTCATCCTCAGACATATTGAGTTTGAACTCGCGATGAATCGCGCTGGTTGCCAGAAACACGTGAATTCTTGGGTCCTCAGCATGCTGTAAGGCTTCCCAGGCTCGATCGATATCGTCATTATGGGATCGGGCAAGACCACAGATCGTTGCGCCTTTGATATTTGTTGCAACTTGTCTAACTGCTTCAAAATCACCCGGAGAGGCAATTGGAAAACCCGCCTCGATGACATCGACTCCCAATTCCACCAACGCTTGTGCAACTTGGAGCTTTTCTTCAAGATTCATACTACAACCCGGAGACTGTTCGCCATCACGCAGGGTCGTATCAAATATCGTGATCTTTCTCTTGTCCGTCATTGAACTCAGCTCCAATAATTTGGCTTTTTGTTGGATTCCTAATTTTATCTACCAGCAGTCGATTGTGGAAAGCCACAAATCACCCGTTAACGGCAAAATCCGGCTCGATTTGCGGCCTAAAGTCCTACTGACAAAGTAACTCGGCGAATCTGAAGTTGTTCGGCCAAGTCACGATTTAAAATGGGCATTGTGCTTTCCAGCGGTTTAAGCACAGAAATCAAAAATCTGCCTGCTCAATTTGTCGGGTCAACGTTAAAATGACTAATACTCGATGTCGCCAGATTCGTAAACCGCCGTCTTCCTTCTGGATCCTTTAGTCCATTCGCTGATCTGTGCGATTTGAAGAATATAAAAGAGAAATCTCAATGAGAAAATTCGTCTCCGTTCTCGCAATTGTGGTTACTGGATTGTTATTTGTGGCACCGGATTCGACTTTGAGTCAGGAACGCAATTGGCAAGACTCAACGGGAAATTTTAGTGTTCAAGCAGAACTCGTTGATGTTGTTGACGGCAAAGTCTGGCTAAAAAAACAAAATGGAAAGGTAATCAAAGTACCGGTAGAACGCCTCTCAAAAAAGGATCAGGCTTATCTCGAAGATCTTGAAAAGCCCAAAATAGATCCGATCACGGCGCCTAAAGATGACCCTCCCATGGAAGCCGACACCGGCGCCGGGGATGTAACACCCCAGCCGGTCGTCGTCACAAGGCCGAAAAAGATTTTGAAGCTGGACGCCTCTCATTTTGATTCCACGGATGTTCCGCCTCGCCCAAATCGTAAGCCTGTGATCGTCAACGAAACGGCGGGAGTGGACTATCCAGCCGTCGTGGTTAGCGACACCCCCAGTTCAACCGGCTCCCAACCCGACAACGCTGCTTTACCGACCACCGAAAATTCAGAAGAACCTGTTCCGGCTGAAATCATACCGGACCTGGACGATACCGAGTCGATGGAATTGCCTACAATCGAAATCAATGCCAGCCAGATCAATAGTTTACCAAGTAACTATCTGACGATCGGCAAGGCCCTGTTTGAAGCTGACAATTCTGAGTCAATACGACACGCGTTGACCAGTTTGGATAACAACTGGCCAAGCTCGCCTAACGAAACGATTCTCGACCTCGTTCGTCAAGCGACTTCGCACGACGAGAAATTTTGTCGTCTAAAGTCGGTAAAATTGCTGGGTAAATATGACTTCCGTAACAGCCTTCCGTTTATTTTGGCTCGAATCGACGACAGCAGTTTTGATGTTCGCTGGGCGACCTACGATTTGATCGCATTGTCGCCGGACCCCCGCGCATTACAGCCATTAATCGATCGCTTCACCAGTCAAGATCAGGACAAGATTTCATCGGTGTTGGCCATTTATGGACCGCAGGCAGAAAAGAAAATCCATCCTTTTCTTTCGCACCCACGCGCCGAGGTTCGCATGGAAGCTAGTTCTCTACTCGGAAAGATCGGTACGGAGGAGAGTATTCCATTACTGGAAGAACTAATGAAATCCGACAAAAACCCGATTGTCGGGCTGCAAGCCAAATCGTCGATTCGCAACATCAAGAAAAGGCTCGACTTGGAATAGTTAGTCTCGTCGCCCTCATGGATCAACTATTCGTCTTGTTTCAACGTTCCCTTTGCCAAGTGGCCGAGGACGCAAGGCTCTCCGCTCGGAAACGGGGGTTCGAATCCCTGATGAGGGGGGATTCGATTCATGAAACATTTATGCCAACCGGATTTGCGAATACGAGAACGACCAAATGAAGCTCACTGCTGCTTGCGCGTTTGGTCTCGAAGCAATAGTCAAACGCGAATTAATCGCACTTGGATACGATCCCACCGTTACTCAACCGGGACGGGTTACGTTTGAGGGAGATTGGATTGCCGTTTGTCGATCAAACCTCTGGTTGCGAACCGCTGACCGGGTGCTTTTGCAGGTTCAACAGTTTGACGCTCCGGATTTCGATGCGCTTTTCGAAACTGTCAAAGCGTATGACTGGAGCCAATTCATTCCCCCAGACGCCTCTTTTCCGGTCATCGGTCGCTCTCGCCTTTCCAAACTAACGAGCGTGCCAGCGGTTCAACGAAGCGTTAAACGGGCTCTAGTTGAGAGTCTGAAGAGCCATCACGCGACCGAATCCCTTCCTGAATCCGGTGCCGTTTACAAAATTGAAGTCGCGATCTTGAATGATGTCGCCACGCTCACGATCGACACGACTGGGCCAAGTCTTCACAAACGAGGTTATCGAAAACTCGTCGGCACAGCGCCACTCAAGGAAACGCTCGCTGCGGCACTCGTCGACCTCAGCGTCTGGAACAAAGATCGGCCTTTGATTGATCCATTCTGCGGAACCGGAACCATTCCAATCGAAGCTGCCTTCAAAGCTCTCAACATTGCACCTGGCATCAATCGACAATTTGCCAGCACCAAGTGGACCGATTGCGACCCATCCATCTGGGAGGCCGCCTTAGACGAGGCCCGTGACTTGCAAATCAAGGATGTTGAACTCCAAATTCTAGGATTTGACATCGACGCGGACACATTGAAGTTGGCTCGATTTCACGCCGAACAAGCGAGTGTTGAAAACCAGATTCATTTTCAGCAAAGACCGTTTTCGGAGCTGCGAAACAAACGCGATTACGGATGCATTATCACGAATCCGCCCTATGGCGAGCGGATGTCAGAACACGAAGCACTACTTCCGCTTTACGAGAGCATGCCGATGGTATTGCAGCGGCTGCCAAGTTGGTCACATTTCATCTTGACCAGCATGCCGAAATTCGAACAGATCGTTCAAAAGAAAGCGACACGACGACGCAAACTTTTCAACGGTCGGATCGAATGTACTTACTATCAGTTTCTGGGCCCACGACCGCCACGCCCAAACGAAATCACCAAGGTCGAAACGACCGTTAACGGAGTCACAACCCCAGTTTCGCAATCGGCGGAACCAGAACAGCAGACCGCCCGATCGACTAAGAACGTAACCAAAGCCGATCCAAAGCCGGCGGCGCCTAAAATCCAGCCTGTTTTCGGTGGGCTGCAACCCAAAGATCGCGAACAAGCCGAACTGTTTCGGAACCGGCTCATCAAACGCGCTCGGCATCTCAGACGCTGGCCGAAACGAGGCGTAACCTGTTTCCGAATTTACGAACGCGATGTCCCCGAGTTGCCATTTATCGTCGATCGATATGAAGACTTTATCCATATCACGGAATACGAACGCCCACACGATCGTGACCTTGCCCGGCATTCAGCCTGGTTGGAGTTGATGACGCAGACGGCGGCAACCGCGCTCGATGTGCCAATCCAGAAAGTTTTTTTGAAACGCCGTTTGAAAACAATTGCTGCTGACTCGGGCAAGGCTCAATACACTAAAGTGAATGACCTTGGAAAACTGCACGAAGTCAATGAAGGTGAGCTTAAGTTTCTTGTCAATCTTTCGGA
>CAMYNE010000237.1 GCA_947259675.1 uncultured Pirellulaceae bacterium | reverse complement strand
GCCAATTCACGGTTGCCGGGTTCCTCCCTGAGCCTTTTTTTCAGGTGGACGAGCGTGTCGCCAACGATTTGGGCATAAGACTGATTGACATTCAGAAATACCTCATGTGTTTGTTCCCAGCGGGCCATCGATTCGAAGTGGCTGGTTTCCAGTTCTTCCTCGGCGCGGCCAGCAGCCGTAGAAAACTCATTGCGGAGCTTTCTAATTCCATCTTTCAGTTGATCCAGGTGTTGGTCGTGAGTACGCGTCAGGCGTTGGTAAACACGGTCCCAGTCGGACTGGAGAAGTTGAAGTTTATTGTCCAGCGACTCTCGCGTTGCGCCTTCGGAGTTCTCGATTTTCTCCCACACTTGTCGCATTCGGCTGTTGAGCTGGATGACCTGCTGCTGATAACTTTCTTTCATTTGGAGATAGGTTTCGTCGATTTGTCCGATCAGCCCAAAAGCTTCTTCTCCGAGCGCCTGGGTTCGTTTGAACTCACCTTCTTTCATTTCCTTTTCGATTTCGGCAATCCGCTGTTGCATCTTCTCAATAGATGCGGCCTGTTGTTCCTGCTTTTTCAGTTCCTCTTCCTGCCCGAATGCCGAAACGGTTATGCCCACAGCAAAAGTCAGGACGAACGACAACAAATATTTCTTGCTAAGTTTGATTTTCATCGTCTTATCCCAAAAGGACTTGGTATTGGAATACCAGGTGAAATGCAAACGCCATGCCGAAAACCCGGTTATTACAAGCCGCCAAAGCCCGTCCGACACAGCGGGCGGTGTTCGTTTTGTGCGAGTTCGCACGGTTTTGGATGGCAATCGCACACGCTCGGGCGGATCTAGCGATATTCAGCTTACGCCAACCATCGAATACTCACAGCTTCGTCGAAACTGATCAATCCTGACTCGGCCTTGATGAGAGCGTCAAATTCGAGGCTTACTGATCCATTTGATCTCCAAAGTTCTTCCAATTCGAGCTCGGGTTTCTCATTGAGGATCGCTTCACGAATGTCTCTGCCGATGGCGACAACTTCGAAAACTCCGATTCGACCATGAAATCCGGTGCCGTTACAGGCACTACATCCAACGGGATTGAAGAGTTTTTCTGGTACATCAAGTCCCACGTTTTGGAATTTTTCCGATTGATGCGAAGACAGTTGGTGCTCGACCCGGCAATCCTGGCAAAGTCGCCTTACGAGTCGCTGGTTAATAATGCCGGTAAGGTTGGACGAGAGCGAACGGTTGTTTAGCTCCATGTCTCGCAACGCAGTGATCGTTGACGCGACATTACGGGTGTGCATCGTTGAAAACACGTATTTGCCGCTACTGGCGGCCCGCATCCCAATGGTTGCAGTTTCCATGTCGCGGATTTCACCGATGAAAACAACATCCGGATCCATTCGCAAAATGGTTCGCAATCCTTCCGTCATGGTCACACCGTGTCTGATGTCGACGCTCATTTGTCGTGCGAACGGCACCGCGTATTCGACTGGATCTTCGATGGTTACAATATTTTGCTGGACATTCCCAATGGAATGCAACATTGAATAAACGGTTGTCGTTTTACCCGATCCAGTCGGGCCGGTAACGAGCACCAGTCCTTCCCTCCGGCGCAACATCTGTTTGACTGTGGAAAACGCGTTTTCCGAGAGGCCAAGGTGATCGACAGGAAGGAGTATCTGGTTGGCATCGAATAGTCTTAACGCGACCGCTTGTCCACCAGCCACTGGGATCGATGTCAAGCGAATATCCAAACCGGAGAATTCCTGAGGCAGCCGAAGGTGTCCTTCCTTCGCACGAAAAGGATCTGCTATATCAAGTCCTGCCAACGACTTGAACTGATTGACCAGATGTTCGGCAACACTTCGGTGCAGCCGACAGTATTCTTTGAGTTGCCCATCAATTCTCAAACGCACCAGGTTTTCTTTGTTACTGATCGGGTCCACGTGAAGGTCTGTCGCACGCAGCTTTCTGGCTCGTTTAATCAAGTCAATGGCTGGAGATTCGTTAGTAGAGTCGGGCAAAAACGATTCGGCTTCGTCAACTAAATCCACACCTTCAATGACGGTCCATTTGCCATCTGTGAATTTGAGCCATTCTTGATTCTCCAATTCATCTACCAGCAAAATTGCGGTCGTCGCGGGAATTCGTAGCTGATTCACCAGCATTACATGCATCCAGGTCCGACCGTCCTCAAGGCTTTTTTCAACTCCATCGCCGATTGCTTCCGCCAATACCTGCGCGGCTCGATTGAGCGATGCGGTTTCTCCATCATGTGGTCCAAGCACTAAAACGGGACAAGGCGAATTGCGAAGCACACATTCGGTGACGCTGCCCATGGTTAGATGAGCCAAACCAGTTCTTCCATGCGTGCCCATGACAACCAGGTCAATTTCATGGTCCTGGGCGTATTGAATGATTGCGTCCGCCGGTTGACCAGCGATGACAACTTTTACCGTCGATGTCGAAAGTTCAGCACGAGCATCCAACATTACACCCAGGTGCTCCAGGCGATCGACTGTGTCAGTTCCATTGTCCAACTCACCACGAACGACATGTAACAGGTGCAACCGGGATTTCGCCTGAGTTGCGAGATCACAGGCATAGTTAATGGCATGTCCGCTGTTTCGGCTGAAGTCAGTTGGAGCCAGGATCTGTTTCAAAAGTGGCATGGTTGTTTCCTGATAGTCATTGAATCAAAACTGATTTACGAGTGTTCGTCGATCCGGCTGGAACGCCGAATCGCGCGAAATATTGTCAACCCCAGAAATACGGCCGCCACACAGCCGAGGAGGCCCGGAATCGATGTTCCAAATAACAAAGGTGGAACCTGTTGGCTCCAAAGCGCCGAACTTCCCATAAACAGGGCGGCGGTCAGTACTCCGGAAACGAGGCGGTTGACGATCGAATCAAGCCGGCGATGGTCAAGGTGCACATCGAATCGGCCTCGCTTCACTCGACCGAGAATATCAGCCAGATCCGAAGGAAAGATTCGCATCAGGTCATGCCAATCGCGGGCGTGATCTTCAAGATGTTGGCGAATCTGCCACGGCGAGTATCGTCGCCTTAACGCTTGCCAGCGATAGGGCGCGATTAACTCGGCGAGGCTGAAGTCAGGATCAAGCAATTTCGAAGTTCCTTCAAGCATAATCAGAACTTTCAACAATAAGGTGATCCCCGAGGGCAGCGTAATATGATGGCGACGGATCAGCTCGATCATTTCCCGTAATGCGCTGCCGAGGTCCAGTTCGGAGATCGAACAGGTCGTGTACTCCGCAATAAACTCCTCAATGTCGTTTTCAAGTACGACTTCATCGAAGTCAGATGGCATTGAGCCAATGTGAATCACGGATCGGGTCAAACGACGCGCATCACCACTTGCAACGGCAAGTAACATGTTTTCAATTTGATCCCTCAAACCACTTTCGATACGTCCGACCATGCCACAATCGAGAAGGCCGATTCGACCGTCCTCCATTACGAGAATGTTCCCAGGATGTGGGTCGGCGTGGTAAAAACCGTCCCGGAAGATCATCTCGAGAAAAATTTTTGCGCCGGTTTCGGCCAACTGAAGAGTGTCCAGACCTTCATCCTCTAAACTCTGTTTGGAATCCAGGCTTATTCCGGACATGAATTCCATTGTCAATACGCGGTCGGTCGTTAATTCAGGAAAAGGCTTCGCAAACTTGACTCGCTTGTCTTTTTCGAAATTGGATTCAAACTGAAACATGTTTTTCTGTTCGCGGTTGAAATCCAATTCGCGCAGCAGTGTGGCACGAAATTTGGCAACAGTATTCACGGGCTGATAGTGGCGAATATTTCGTAAGTGACTTTCGGCCAGCGACGCAATTCGCATCAGAATATCCAGATCCGTGCGAATCTGTTGTTCGATATCATTACGTTGAACTTTGACCGCGACCTCAGTGCCATCCCGAAGAGTGGCCCGATGAACCTGTGCAATTGAAGCTGCGGCGACCGGTTCGCGGTCAAAGTCGACGAAAATTTCGGTGATCGGTTGCCCAAGTTCTCGTTCGATGGTTTCGGTGATTGAATCGGCCGATTCCGGAGGGACATTGGAGCGAAGCTCGCTCAAGGCATCTGCCAAGTCGACACCGATCAAATCGGCTCGAGTGCTGAGAATTTGTCCGAGTTTGATAAATGTCGTGCCCAGTTCGGTGATCGCACAGCGGACGCTGTCTTCGAATGACAATTCGGTTAACTGGTGTCCCTCGGTATCACGCAGCAATTTGCGAATCCACGGAATCGGAGCGGCAACCAGCCATCGGGCCAGTCCGTACTTTGCCAGAATCGTTATGACTTGTCGAAATCGATTCGAATCTCGAACAAGCCGAGGAACCGAAGATGAAATCACGATGTCACCAAAATCCATCCCTTGGGCCACAAAAATAGTCATCTGAAGGTGCTGTAGCGATCGCAGCAAGTCTCGCAGCGACACATGAAATTCTTCAGCTAGAAAAATCGCCGAAGGTCGGGATTACAAACTTGCTACTTTCGTATAAAGTCCCATAAACGTGTCTTGTTCGTGTCATTGACGCAACCAGCGTGCCAACAAGCCTTTCGAGGCACTTGAGCCGATCAGTAGGCTTTTTTTGAGTTGTTGAGCGGTTTCAACCTGCCGACGTGCTAATCCGCACATGGGTCCCGAAAACCGTCAATAGATCGGCCAAACCGGTGACGGTAGCGTTGGAAAGGCACGAAGATTGCACAATAATAATCGACAAACGGGTGTGGCTCTCGACCGCAGCCTGTCATTATCTCTTGCTGCAGCCGGAAGCCGCAGTCACAGTTGGTAATCAACGTCAAAGCAAAGGAGCGTCATGAGCAAAGGCTACGACCAAATAATTCTTGTTACGGATGGGACGAGTTCATCTCAAGCTGCAGAAGAGACCGCATTAAATCTGGCCAAGGAGAATTCTGCAAAGGTCTTCATTGTGGACGCGGTTCGGCCACTCTCGTTTCCGGCCAGGTGGCTGTCCAGCAATTCTGACGAACTATTTGAAATTGTGGTTGCCGACAAGAAAGATCGACTTGAAAAGGTGGCCCAG
>CAMYNE010000236.1 GCA_947259675.1 uncultured Pirellulaceae bacterium | reverse complement strand
TCGCCTTGCCGCTCACAGCTGCGTGAAACATCGTGTTTTTTCGTGCGAGAGACCGAATATGGCGCTGTCCACTTAGAGCATTGCGACTGAAGAATCTCTCGCTGGTTCACAGAGATCCTTCACCTCGTGCCTCCGTTCAGGATGACACAAGTGCAAATCAACTGTGGACTGCTCTAGAACTTGACTTGTGTTCAAGCTCCAAGTCAGGATTCGTCGTTGGTGATGTATTGGCGATTTACGATCACATAACAGCCAAAACACAGACTTGCGATCGTAATCAGGCCGATGAAGGCAAGATGCATGCCGACTTTGATGTCCCCGTAATACAAAGTGTAACCCTGTCGGTCCACCGGAAAAACCCACGCCAGCCATTCCATGGCAAGTGACTGCAGGTGGTAGCGAATCGTGAGGCGGTTGATCAGCGCTGGCAAATTCGCCACTGCGCCTTCCCAAGCCATCACATACGCGACGCCGACGACCATGGCCCGTCGGTATGTGACTGTACCTATCATTGAAAAGACAGCGCCGTACGCACACGACGCGATGAAAAAAATCCCCGACAGCGTGGCCCAAAGTCTGAGAGGTTGCTTAACCTCAACAGTGGAGATTTGGCTAATGATGGCAACCGAAAGAGTGATCGCGATAAATGAAACTGCAAATGAGGACAGAACAGCCGCAACAAACTTGCCCATGAAGTTTGAGACGCGTCCACCTGGGCGGCTGGAAATAAATGTCCAGACGAGCGCGACCAAAACGATGAGGACGACTTCCACATATGGAATGCCGGGTTCGTCGAGTGCCTTCGGCGCCAGAATAAGAATCGTGATCATCAGTGGCGGAAACAGTGCCAAGACTGCTGTTACGGCGTTGCGTTGAAACGTAAATGATCGTTTCAATTCAAACGCGCAAGTCGCTATGGACCCGTTGATCCAGTTTTTTATCACAGCGTACCTCGTCTGGTTTCACCGCGATGGATTTGCATCAATGTCGAAAACAGAGTTTTCAAAGAATCATCTTGTGAAATCATGTGTTTTATCGAAATGTCGTATTCTGACAGCAGGCTTGGAAGTTGGGAATGAACCTTTCCCGTTGATCGAGTCGTCACGGAAACTGTTTCTTTGTCATCGGCGAACTCAACCGAATCGATCGGGCAACGATCGATCAAAAGTTTTGCGAGTTTTGCCGGATCACTGCACCGAATTCGCAACGTGTTGGGCGAATCGGCAAGTATTGTTCGAACTTCTTCCGGTGATCCAGACGCCAATAGTCGACCTCCAGAGATCAGCAGGAAGGATGGGTGGACCGCCTCAACTTCGTGCAAAATGTGACTTGCCAGGATCAGGCTTCGACCCCTGGTTGCCCATTCTCGAAGAAAGCTGGTCATCTCGTAGCGACCGATCGGATCAAGTCCGTTGAAGGGTTCATCCAGAATCAAGAATTCCGGATCGTGGGCAATTGCCTGGGCGATTTTGGCTCGTTGACGCATTCCAAGCGAATAGTCTCGCATTGGGCGGTGCATCGCATCTTCAAGTTTGACCGTTTTCAGCGCTTGCAGGGCACGTTGATGTGCCTCTTTCGGGCCGAATCCGTGCAGGCGCACGAGATACTTTACCCATTCGTATCCAGTGACGCGCGGAAAGTTCACTTCCAGGGCTGGGCACAATCCGACTTCCCGTAATAATCCGCTGCGTTTCCAGGGGTCCTGTCCGAATAGTTTTACAGTTCCCAGGGTTGGGGTCAGTTGCCCGAGAATCAGGTTGATTAAAGTCGTCTTTCCCGATCCGTTGGGTCCCAACAAACCGTACGTACCGGGGGCCAGCGAGAGGATGATGTCGTTAACACCAATCACCGTCCCATAAAGTTTTGTAACGTTGTTGAGTTCGATCATGACAGGATTCAGACGCGAATTGGTGCCGAAACGCGGTGAAACAGAATACACAAAGAAACGACAGTAATGGTAATCAGGGCAACAATTCCTGGCCAAGCGTCCTTTAAATCACTGAATCCGAACACCCAACTTTGGATGTCGCCCAGGTTGTTGTACAGCGATAACACCGACCAGCCTTGTACAATTTGACTTTCCAAAACAATCGGGTCAAACGGTGCTGTTTCCTCTCTAATGGCTTGTGAAATCAAAATGGCAAACCACGCCCCGTGACCCAACGCCCAAACTGCGAACCAGGCAAAACTTGCGAATCGGCTCTCGTGTGTAAGTGAGGAAAACATCAAAGCCAGTGCTGCCGTCGGTACGACCAGAAACACGCTGGCTAACACGATTCGAAACGGAATATCCCAGGTCGCGTAAATCACGTTTAGATTGGGGGATAGTCCGATGGCAAACAGGTACAACACCAGCGCTGGCAAAGTGGTTACGGCAACGATGTACATTCCCGGTATGAGCAACTTTCCAATAATGTATTCCAGCCGTCCGATCGGTCGCGAAAAGTAGAGCAAAAACGCTCGAGAACGTACGTCTCTTGAAATTAATCCTGGTGCGATAAAGCCCACCAGGAACAGAATCAACGTCGCTTGTGGATACCGAAAAAAAGTCATCAACAACCAATTCCAGACCTTGTTTCGTATTTGAACGTCGTCGCCGGATTCAATCGCCTCGGCAAGTTTGTCTGCACTGGGAACAAACGCAAATTGGTCGCGAATTCGGTCGGCTGCGATCGCGTTTATTGCTTGTTGTTGGGCAAGTTCAAGTTCGGGAACGTTTTCTTCAAGAATCTGCGTTGTTGGTAACTGGCCCTGAAAACCACGGGATAGCGTCTGTTCGAGAATAAAAAACGCGATCCCCCAATACAGTACGGGCAACCAGGCAAAAAACATCAGCCTCCGCACCCAGCGAGATTTGAAAGCCAACGTGATTCCCGAGTTGGCAATAATCCACCACCGGCTCCATTGAGGAGTCCGGTGTCCATCCCAGCTGCGATAACCGAGGTTATGAAGGGGCATGGGACGCCTCCTGCACCGTCTGCATAAAAATTTCTTCGAGAGAATTTTGCGCCGGTTGGATGGATTGAATCGTTGTATTCGTGCTGTTCGCGACTCGCCAAATCTGATCAACCAGATTGGGTGAATCGCCGTTTATCGACAAGATTTCGTTTTCGATGGTGGTCGTGGTGCCTTCGTTCGCAAGAGTTCTAACAAATGCTTCGTGGTCGCCGAAAGTTTTCACGGCGATCGTGGGAGCCGATGGACGATTCAACACCTCGAGGGATTGGCTCAGTCGAATTTGTCCATTCGACAAAATCAGAACGTGATCGCAGATCGCCTGAACATCGGGAAGAATGTGAGTCGAAATAATGACCGATTTTCCAGCTTGCCGACAGAGAATTACGATTCGGTTGAGCAGTGATTCGCGTTCTTCGGGATCGAGGCCAGCGGTTGGCTCGTCGAAAATCAAAAATTCTGGATCGTGCACAATCGCGGCCGCGAACTTGGCCTTTTGCCTCATCCCAGTGGAGAAAGTTTCGATCGTGCGATAACGCTCTTGCTGCATTCCACAAAAATCGAGCATCTCATGCGAACGCCGTAGTGCTTCGACCGGCGGTAAACCAGCCAGGCATGCGGAGAACTGAACGACTTCGACACCCGTCATTCCAGGAATGTAACAGTCGTCTTCCGGCATGTAACCGACTTTGTTGCGAATGGCCCGACCTTCACGTCCAAGTTGGTGACCCAGGACCGTTCCCGAACCTCCATTGACTCGAACAAGCCCCAACAGGACTTTGATCAAAGTGGACTTGCCTGCGCCGTTGGGCCCCAACAATCCTGTAATCCCCGGCTCGATTTCCAGGTTGACACCGTCAAGTGCCCGTAGGGAACGGTAGTCTTTGACAATGTTGTCGAGCGAAATCAGGCTGGTTGTCATGGATTCCTTAAAACCAATCGTGTTGCTTATTGGATTAGGTCGCGATTATCGCCAGTCTTGTCCCACTTTAGTTTCGTTAACACGTTTGGCAAACGGGGTCGCACCACGAAAATTCATTCAAATGAAAGAGATTGCGCGGCTATGTGTCTTGTCCTGAGCCTTGAGGATTTGACTTATTCTGCAGTTTTCTGCCGTTTTTTCGGCTTCGACTCGGCCAATCGTGTCCGAAGCAACTAGACCCGCAGGTCAAACCCACTTATCCTATTACAGAGGGTTGAGTCCGTATTCGCCTCCTACCGAGAATCATTGGAAGCGTTTTCTAAATTCGACGAATTTATTTTCTGCACGGCAGGAGAAATCAAATGAACGTTCGAAATATGTTGTCCGTCGGGATCGCGGCCATCGCGATAGTTGCCATTCCGGCTTTTACCACCAATCTGGTTGCCCAATCGATGAATGGGAGTTGGGAGGTAACGGGTGGAACATTGCACGGTACAGCAATTCCAGCCAATGTCGCCTTTACGATGACGATTCAGGTTGCCGGCAACACTTTCGTCGCGAATTCTGGAAACATGAATTCTGCGGGCACGGTGACAGCCAATTTGCAGGCTAGCCCCCAACAAGTGACTTTCAAAATTGACACTGGTAATGACCCAGGTCGAGAGTTGCGTGGAATCTATAAGTTCGAGGGTCAGGCGATGACAATCACTTTTAGCGAAACCGATCAGTTTCCAGATACGTTTGAGTCGACTGCTGACAACAAATATCTGACGCTGAATTATCAGATTGGCACGGGGCGTAACACCGGCGGAGTCGCTGGAAACCGTCGAGGTACACAACGAAATATTACAACACCGCCAGGACAACTTCCGAAAACGACCGACGGCAACAGCTCCGCGGCTGCTTTTTAGATACGTTTGCCGCGTTTGAGACGCGAATGCCGATCAGCCAAATATGCGAAAACGAAAAAACGGAGCCCAAAAGTGGCTCCGTTTTCTTCTTATCTAATTTAATTTGCTGTTACCAACCCATCAACATATTGGATTCGACTGCCTTGCGGGCTTGTTCCAAATCATTTCCGGTTTGCTGCATGTACAGTCGAATCGCGTGAACTTTGTCGCCAGCGGCCTTTGACAAACATTCACGTGCGACGGAGCATGGATCCAGCTTTTGTTCTCGAATGCCCAACAGACCCTTCGAAATCACCCAGCTATCCCTTGGACGTTTGGTCAATCGGACAATGTTCTCTGTTGGATAAGAGGCATTGGCGACGACAGTAGCGTTATCTTCGCTATCCGCCCAAGTGATAATTATGTGCGCGTCTGTTTCAACTTCGAATAATGGCATAACTGTCTCCTGTCTAGGAATCTGATTAGAAGCTCGTAGGTGTCCTGGGTACTTGCCGAGTACCACCTTCTCTAAGCTCCTACTTAGATTCTGACACTATTTGTACACAATTTCCAGTGTTCAATGGGCGTATTTGATGGCTTTGACCGCATTTTGACGGTTTACCGACAGTGGGGCACGGGTGACACATCGAGCGATTTACCGGTCCGCCCACATTGTCTGTAACGAGTTCAGAAAAAGGGACTACATTACGCATTGGAGTCCCGTCAATCAATCCGTCGGATTCGGCCTGAAGCGACTTTCACCGGTTCATCATGTCTCGTTTCTTTAAGCAAAAGGAGGCTGCCGCAGGGAGCGATGCCTGCGTACAATCCGCTAACAATTTCTCGACCCGGAAGCTCTACCTCAATGTGGCGATTAGACAACAGCGAAAACCGGGAAAACGCTTCCAGCGTATTTTGGTCGGAGTTCGAACAAGCAAGGTTCTCACAAATGAAATGAACGCATGCAACGGCCAGATCAGTCAAAGATGTGAGTTCTCCCCCGCGAGCGTCTTTAATCGCAACCGGTTCT
>CAMYNE010000235.1 GCA_947259675.1 uncultured Pirellulaceae bacterium | reverse complement strand
TAACGGGCGGTCGTCTCGACCATTTATGGGGGCAAATCTTCGGCCAGAACAAAACCGATGGAATCAGAATCGGGGTTGGTCAGCGAATACCGAGTGCGGGCTTGTCGATGTTTGTTGTGCATGGCTCACAGTATGGGTGTTAACTGAGAACACAAGTAAAGGAAAGCAGTATTTTACCTGATCAAATAACGAAGGAAAAAAAATTGGAAGCAACTCTTTCGCAAATTTCGCGATGTCGCTGCTATTGTCGAGACTTTCTCGGAGTTGATGTCGTAAGCAAAAAACGGAAGGCGGAACATCACAAGAACTTCTATTGGGTGGGTTTACTTTCTAAGACCAAGTGGACAAAGACTGCAACATTATCACCTGTAGACGTCTTCAGGCCCAGCGTTTTTTGACTAAGTAGGCAAAAAAGGCGAGAGACATGTGAATTGAGCCAAATGTCCGTGGACTTTCAGACATTTTTGTCCGGACTCTTCACAGCCACCACAATTTCAGCCTAGCAGGTCAACGCCATGTTTTTGCAAAACCTTTGTCACAACTCAACTCGGGCAAGTCGTTTAGATGCGTGGGGAACGCCCCCGCGCGCGGCCCGATGGGCAAATCGGTTAAACGAGAAAAGTGGCGCAGTCCAACTAGTTTCCAGAAATGAAGGAAAACAATGCAGGTGATGTTCCGTATCATGAATTCCAATGTCGTTTAAACTGGGAAGTTTTGTCACCTGTCATCAAATTGGCCGTTTCACCAAGTTTTTTTGGGGTTTTGGTGTCGGGAAAAAAATTTATTTAACGCGAACCTTTTGTTATTTGCGGCGTCATAGTCCTCGTGGGTAGGGATTCCCAAGTCATTTTCACATATTTGTGATAGAATTGAGATAGTCGGCGAGGATAAAGTTGTCTGCAAGCCGAATACTCAATATGATTGGCCGACTTGGCATTTGACGCCAAGGGCTTTTCTTTTTTTTATGGTTCTCTTTTTGTGCGTGTAAGCACTGGGAGTTTTGAAATGCGAAACACATCAATCATCAGCACGTTTGCAAACGCTATCGCTCGTTTCACAAACGCTGGCGTTGAGATGGTCCGCGCATTACTTCCGGTCGAACCGAGTTATCAATCGGTACAGCTATCGCGCCTCCATCAATGTGCGGGTTATCAGGCGAATCTTTCGCTTGGGAATTCTAGAGCGGCAAACCAAAGCTGGCTCTGGAATCTGACCGCCAAACCCAATGGGACTTTGTCGTTGGCTCCAAGCTCTGGCGAAATATTTGCCAAGTTGCTGCCAACGACGTCGGACACCAGGGATTGGCAGGTGTCAGGCATGACCCGTCGCCAGACACGATTGGGAAAAAGTTAACGAAACGTCTCGCACGTTGTTAACAGAAACATCTCTCAATCTGGCTTTCGAGTCACCGTGGCAGCAATCCAGGCTTTTTGTCGCGCATTATTTGCATTGATTGCCGCCATTAAGACCACATGTCGACCTGAGTCGTGCAAATGAGCTTCGAAAACAAGATTTCGATCATCGAACTCAAAAAGCTCCTCAGGACAAACCAAGAAAAAGAGAAACATGAACGCAATCCAGACACAATTATCACAAATCCGAGAAACGGGTGATCTCGTTCGAGCTGCTCAGGCAGGCGACAGCGCTGCTTTCGGCGAATTGTTTGAGCGATTCCAGCCGACGGTTTTGGCAATTGCCATGCGCCGACTCCGAAACTTCGCTGAAGCCCAGGAATTGGCGCAGGACGTTTTCGTTCAGGCAATGCAAAAGCTTGATCAGCTGCGAACGCCGGAATGCTTCATCGGCTGGTTGCGACAGATCACGGTTCGAATGGCGATCAACCGAGCGGTTCGACGAGGGCCGTCAGTAACCGTTGAACCGGAAATGCTTGAAGCAACGGTTACGAGCCAAGGCTCACCGCTTGACTCTGCTTTGGCAGGCGAGCGAAAAGAGCAGGTTCGAGCTGGTCTTGACCGACTGGGCGAAATGGATCGCTCAACCTTGATTGCGTTCTACGTCCATGGTCAGAGCTTGCTTGAAATGAGCGACGAGTTTGAAGCTCCGCTTGGAACGATCAAGCGACGTCTACACGTTGCTCGAAAGCGACTTGCCAAGGAAGTCGAAGAAATGGCAGCTGTGTGAACACGGCTGACTGAAAAACCTAACAGGCTGTTGGTGTTGATCACCAACAGCCTTTTTTGTCGTCAGAGTTTTCGGCGAGACGGCCACATGGTTTTTAAGGTTTACAATCAGAGGAATCGATCTTCGAGCATGCAACTGTCGCATGTAATAATTTATGAAAGTCAGTCTTCTCGAGTCGTATTGTCGGCGGCGGCAAGAATCTCCTTCAATCGAGCTAAGTCCTTCGTTCAGCAACGCTTCGACAAAATCAGACGTGGATCCCACAGATCAACAATTGCAACAACGATGTTTTTGAGGAGACTCAGAAGATTATTGCTTTTTCTTCTTCTGTCGCGGCTTTTTCTTTTTGCCTTCGCTCTCCACTTCGACGTTCTCAATCACCTGATCGATCGTCTTTTCGTAGTTGGCCTCCGTGGCACGGGCGGCGCTGATCAGGCCGGTTGCATGCGGGTTCTTTTCAGCCAATTCCAAAATCGGTTCCATCCAAGTCTGCAAAACGCGGAACTGGTTCCTCATCACTTCCAGAAATGCCTCAGGAATCTTGTTGACGACCTGAATTTTTTGCCTGGAAGACTTTTTGGACTCTGTCGAGCTCTGGTGGGCGAAACCGTCTGCGATAACGGCTTTTATGTCGTTCAGGCTGTTGTTGAATTTGGCCAGCTCCGCCGTTGCATGGGCCACTTCTCGAACGGTAACGGTTTGCAACGTTTCGCTGCCCTC
Source organism: uncultured Pirellulaceae bacterium (assembly GCA_947259675.1). GTDB lineage: Bacteria > Planctomycetota > Planctomycetia > Pirellulales > Pirellulaceae > Mariniblastus. Next base: position 2,203 of record CAMYNE010000235.1, on the reverse strand, counting down.
GAGTTCAGACTGGGAATCCACAATCTGTTTCACACCTTTGGCCAAGGTCGTGCGAATTTCGTGAAGCCCGTCGCTGAAAGATGACATTTGCGCGATGACTTGTGCGATTTGGTTGTCCTCGCCTGCAGCACCCAATAAAAGATTGCGTTTGAAAGTTCGTTTAATGTCGTTCCAGCGATCGAGATCGTCACCGTCAAGTAAGCCCATGATTTCCTGGAGCTTCAGCAGGTTCGCCTGGGCGCCGCTTGTCAAAGTCTGCGCTTGATTTTCGTAGTGCGATCGAATCAACAGCGCGAGCTCCTCATCGTTCATCACGGCGGCGATCTGTTCCGCAATCTTGTTCATGTCACGGTAGGAACCCTGAAGCTTGAATGCTGGCTCGGTACGGTATTCGTCGGCCTGGGCTGCCGACTCGATGTATCGCATGTTGACGTTGAGGACCACGTCGCGAACGGCAAGTAACTTTTTCATCACCGAAACGAATTCGTTGACCTCTTCGATCGAGTAGTTTCCCTCGAGCGTTTCACTTTGTGGCTGATCATGGGCCGCCATTTTGATGATCGAATAGATATCGTTTCGCGAACGAGAATTCAGCCTGGCAAGCGTGGGGTTCGATGTCAGACAGTTTTCAAGGTAGCTGAGTTCGAACGATTCGCGACTGCCACCGATCACGTCGCCGAGGTTGTACGTATCGGCTCGACTGGCCAACATATCGGGAATTTGGAATTTTTCGCCGCTTTCGGTGTACGGATTACCGGCCATGACAACGGCTACTTTTCGGCCTCGCAGATCGTAGGTCCGGGTCTTGCCATTGAAGACACCTTCGATACGGCGAGTCGCATCGCAAAGCGAAATAAATTTTTGCAAAAACTCGGGATTGCAATGCTGAATGTCGTCGACGTAAATCATCACGTTGTCGCCCATCTCCAGTGCGAGATTGAGCTTTTGAACTTCTTCGCGAGCACTTGCGTTGGGCGCTTCAGCCGGGTCGAGTGAAGTGACTTGATGCCCAATGGCGGGGCCGTTGATCTTCATGAAAGTGATGCCCAGCCGATTGGCGATGTACTCCATCAACGTCGTTTTTCCATAGCCGGGTGGCGAAATCAGCAACAGCAAGCCCATCAAATCCGTCCGCTTGTCTTCTCCGACAACACCGATTTGCTTGGCGAGGTTGGCACCTACCATTGGTAAGTAGGTGTCGTTAATGAGTTGATTGCGAACAAACGACGTCAAAACGCGTGGCCGGAATTCTTCCAGCCGTAACGACTCGCGTCGATCATCGATCAGCTGTTTTTTAAGGTGAATGTAGGAGTTGAATGCCGGGACGGTTTCCATTTCAAAGAGATCAAGCCGAGTCGCAAAGTCATTGTAATCGAGCCGGTAAGTCTTGGAATTGATGCGTGTGTGGTCGCCCAACAAGCCTTTGATTTCACGAACCGATTCAACGTCGATCACGTGTCGTTCATTAAAAGTTCCATCCACCAACATCGCGGTAGCTTCGTCGATAAATTCTTCGTCCTGTCCATTTTGTTGACCGACATATGAATTCAGCCAATCTCGAATCACATGGAAGCGATCAATGGGCGATAATGAATCAGACCGAGTCGAACTCTCGAAATCGTCTTTGGCATTGTTTTTTGTCAGGAAATTCAAGAACGCTTTGCACAACGTGTGTGCGCGCTGGCTGCAAACGAGTTTTCCGGATGATGACAGTTGGTCAAAAAGATATTCGGCGGCCGCGTCGGCGAGTTGTACCTCACCAGCGCCCGATTCGCTGGCCATTTTCACAATCGAATCGGCAAATTGATCGACGTATTTTCGGCGGTCTTCGATATCTCCAAACAGTTTGCGAGCCGCACCGATGCTGGTCAGTTTGGCTTGCCACTTATCGCAATCGGCGGTTGAAACTTGACCCAAAGCGTACCAGTAAACGATTGCAAGGGCCCGCGCTTGCGTTGAGTATTTGAGCAGATCCAAACCGGCATCGAGTTCCAGCAAATGACGCAGGATCAGGACCGCGTCGTGATCGTGAACGCCTTTGATATAGCCTTCGGAGTAGCGCGGAGCCATGTACGCCTGAACGGATTCGAGCAGTTGATCATCGTTGAGCTTCAAAAGCTCATTCTTGGATTCAATTTTGCCATCGGATGAATCCTGCAGCATCCGGTACGCCAGATATTCGCCCCGGTAGACGTCCCCATTC
>CAMYNE010000234.1 GCA_947259675.1 uncultured Pirellulaceae bacterium | reverse complement strand
TGAGACGTTAACGTTAATTAATGAAGATGGATTTGTTTCGCTGTCATTGACGGAAATTGAACGCATCAAGTTTGCAGATGAAAAACTGCGCACGGAATTTCAGTTGGCAATGATTGGATTGGCCAAGTCGCGTGCCGCCAATCTTAAGACGCTTGGCCTACTTTTCGAAGGCGACGGAAAACGGGAAGTCCGGTTTAGTTATAACGTCGATGCTCCTATCTGGCGCATGACGTATCGGTTGCAATATTCTGAGAACAAGTCTTCGCTGCAGGGCTGGGCTCATATTGACAACGTAACCGGTGTTGATTGGACCGAGATTGAATTGGATCTGCGCAGTGGGCGACCTCAATCGTTTCATGTTGATATTTTCGCGCCGTTGCTCGCCGAGCGGACTTCCATTGGCGTTGGAATTTTTGATATCCCGACCGATCGCACGTTGGTTCCCCAATGGTTTGGATTTGATCCTCCTGCCCGGTTTGGGTTCGCCGTAGATGACCGAGGTTCTCTCGGGGAGGCTGGTGGTTTTGGCATGGGTGGCGGCGGATTCGGTCGCGGTGGCGGGGGTTTCGGAGGCGGTGGCGGCGGATTCGGAGGAGGTGGCGGAGGCTTTGGAGGCGGCATTGTTGGTAGAGATGCTTCCAACGATGAGCCGTTAGATATAGATACGGCTTTTCAATCGTCAGCCGACGGTGGGCGTTTAACCAAAATGGTGCGATTCAAGATAAAGGATCCTGTGACTTTGAAAGCTGGACGCAGTGCCATGGTACCCGTTGTTTCAGCAGAGATTCCGGTCGAATTGTTCAGCATGTTGGATGCCGATAATCCCGACCAACCGGCAGAACTGTATGCGCAGGTCAAGAACACTTCGGATTTGCCGTTGATACCCGGGCCGATCGCGTTCTACCAAAAAGGAGATTTTGTTGGCGATGGAATTATGAAACGGATCGAGCAAGGTGCAATCGACGGTTTTGTGTACGGTGCAGATACACCCTTGTCGTTGTTTGCCGAACCGAAGAAAACGAAACAGGTAACAAAGAGTGTGAATCGCAAAAACGATCAAGTCCTGTTGAATTTTGAACTAATCGAAGAGCAGGGTTACGTGATTTCGAATCGCGATGCGTTGCCCCGCAAGATTCTCCTCAAAATATCGAAGTTTTTTGAAAAGGTTGAACCGAAACCAGATCAACAGATTGCTAACAAATTGCTTTACAATCTGGAATGCAAACCGAATTCGACGATTCGTTTTGACGTCGTCCATACGGATTTTAAGTCGAAGCAGATCGCCTTAAAAACGATTCGCCCAGCGGACCTTGACCATTGGAAAAAAACAAACGTCTCGATCGAACCTGCCTTGGCTGACACGCTTGGCAAAATTTTCGAGCTGAAATCGGATTTGTCGAAGGCCAAAACCGCACAGATCAAGGCCACGAGCCGAATTGAGGCGATTCGAAACGAACAGGATCGAATTATTAAGATCATGGGAGTACTTGAGCCGGACGCGCCAAGCTCAGAAAAATATCTGGAAATGCTGGCAAAAACAGAAACTCAACTCGAAACAGCCCGACAGGAATTGGAGACGTTAAAGGAGAATGTCACCAAGTTAGAACTAGAGCTGGAAGAAATGTATTTCGACCGGTGATGGGCTCCCAGCCTGCATTTCTCACGTAGGGTTATCCTTTAACATTGAAACAGTAGATGATCTCCTGGTCCCTCAGGTAGAGTTTCCCATCGCTGATTACAGGATGGACCCAGATCGCACCTCGCGCGCTGCGGCGTTTGGTCTGAGGGTCGAGCTTGAATTTGCCTTTGACTTCCATTCCCTCCGGATTGGCTTCGATCAACAAAACGTTGCCGCCCCTTTCTTCGATGAAATAAAACATTCCATCCGCGTAGGAAACGGCGCCTTTTTTCACGTCTGATTTATTGTTCCAGGTCATTTCACCATCGGCCAGATTCTGACATATAAATCCAGCCCCATCGGAATACCCATAGAGATGGTCACCAACGAGTACGACTCCGCCATGATGATTTTTCATGACTCGATTCCGCCAAGTTTCTTCGGCTTGATTGTTGGACCCAATCTCGACCAGTTTTGAGCCAGCGTTGTATCCGCTGGAGACATAAATTTTTCCATCCGCAATAATTGGTGATGGAATGACCGCAACGGCTCCCTCCCATTCGGATTCCCAGACAACGGATCCGTCGTCAGCCGAAATCGCCACGACCGCGTTTGGCACTAACTGGACATAAGTTCTTTTGCCATTGACGGCGGCTCTTTTCAGCGATTTCGAAACCAGTTGATTGCCAGACTTTCTTTCCAGTCATTTTGTCGACAGCCGCGAACGCGCCCTTATTTCCTCCAGGTGTGAAGACGACTTTGTTACCGTCAACTAACGGCGATTCGGCGAATCCCCATTTGGGGACCTTGCCACCAAAATCCGACATATTGATCGACCAGACCTTTTCACCATCGGCGCCTTTCAAACAGGCAAGCGTACCGCCTGCGAACATGAAATAGACTCGATCGCCATCGACCGAGGGTGTACTGCGCGGACCATCGCCCCAGCCGTTTTTGTATTTTGAGGCAATCGGCACTCGCCAGATTTCATCTCCCGTCTCGGCGTTCAAGCAAAGTGCAAACTCCTGGTCGTCTTCCAGGCCCATTGTGAAAAGTTGTCCGTCAACGATTGAAAAACCGGCATAGCCAAGTCCGGCTTTTTGGTTGATCCAGACTTGCTTGGGCCCTGATTCCGGCCACGACTTTAGCAACCCCGTTTCAGTTGAAATGTCATTTCGATCGGGGCCCCGCCAATGCGGCCAATCGTCCACAACCGCCGCCGATGAGATCGCGGTAAACATCATGGACATCGCAGCGACGCTATAAATTGTTCTGGCAAAATGACGAAATCGGAATTTACGGACTCGAAAGGGCGCGGCAATCATGATTTGATCTCAACTCGGTTGGGTCTGTTGCACGTGAATCAATACCAATCAACTGAGGCTTTCCGGGAATTGTGAGCGGAATGGCGGTAGCCACCGGTGCTCAGTGGTTGCGATACCGCCGGCTAGCTAGCGCCTTGCCGCTCATATTGTTCGGCTTTTCCAAATCGTTTGAATTCCCGATGCCTTCAATTAACTACGCGTTTTGTTTTAACCAGTTCAACTGACAATTCAAGTTAGGTTCAGGGACCGAGTCGTAGTGGTTTGAGATTAAAAAAAGCCGGTTTCGTTCGAAACCGGCAGAAAAAGCAGTGAAAAAGACCTGAGACCGTATTATCTCCTCCATTCTGGAATTTTGCGACCTGGCGTCCAAGGTGCGCCGGCCTCGTCGAGTTTTTCATGAAGTGTGGGAAGATCCGTTTCGACCAGGGTTCGCAAATCATCAATGATGGCATCGTATTCTTCGCCGGCAATTTCATACTGCCGTCGATGAGTCCCTGTTGGGCCCTCGGTGCTGCCCATCGCGCCAAACATCATGTTACGAATTCGACCGGAAAGGCCCGGCTTTGACGGTTCGTTGCGACGAGATTTCGTTGGATCACCATTGAACTTTTCCGTGATGTCCATCAAGCGAATTTCCATTGCCCGGACTTCGTTTTCCATTGCCGGATCAAGGGTCGTCGAGTTGCGAATGACGTTGCGAATTGCGTCCAGCTGTTCTTTAACTTCATTCGCCACACTGGTTGCTCCACGGACTGATTTCGACAGTTCCTGAGCTTCTTCGACGAAAGCCATAATCGCATCACGATCGGGCTGACTGGTTTCGTCAAACATCAGAGGTTCAATTTCAAACTCGGTCGCACCGACAAGTTCGGTCGTTTCTCCATCGACGACCTGAGAGATATCAACGGTGTACTTCCCGGGGATGGCCAATGGGCCGCCTCCGCCTCTGCGACCGCCGCCCGCTCCGGCGTGACGCAGATTCCAAGTGGTGCGATGCATTCCTTTGGAGGTGCTTCCGCTGAGACGATTCACAACTTCTCCGTCGCTATCGCGAATCGTGAGGACCACGCGAGGGGCGACTTCACGATCCTCGGCCTTGAAATCTTCCCAACTTGGATAAGGCGTGTCTTTGCCTGCGGCTGCAGATTTGGAATCTTTTGAAAGCCGCTCCGCCTTTTTGGTTTTGAGTGAATCCTTCAAATAGTAGGTGAAAGTTACCCCATAGGCTGGATTCGGTGCAATGAAGAAGTTCGCGCCTTGGAATGCCTTGCCGCCACCTGCCAGTGGAGCAGCCATGCCGTAGATCATGCCTTTCTTGATCGGCATAATTGCGTTTTCTTTGAGCATCTCTTCATTCACCGAACGAAGCGGTGTGTAATCATCCAGAATGTAAAAGCCTCGTCCAAAGGAAGCCAAAACGAGATCGTTTTCATCGCGTTGAATTTCGATATCACGAATCGCGATGGTTGGCAGGCCGCTGCCTAGCTTGATCCATTTCTGACCCCCATCAACGGTGCAAAAGCATCCGAATTCGGTTCCACAAAACAAAAGATTGGGATCGACGTGATCCTGTTTGAGCGAATACACGCTGCCCTTTTCCGGAAGGTTACCGGTGATGTTGTCCCACGTTTTGCCGCGATCGGTTGATTTGACGACATAGGGTTTGAAGTCGCCCCGCTTGTGATTGTTAACGGCGACATAAACCGTGTTTTCATCATGCAAGTCAGCTTCGATGTCGTTAATGTAACCAAACTCTGGCACGTCGAGCGAACCGAACTTTCCGACGGCCGTCCAATTGTCACCTCCGTCTTCGGTAATCTGCACCATGCCATCGTCGGTGCCCACATAAATCAGCCCCTCAACTTTGGGCGATTCACTGACGGAAACAATGGTTCCGTACTGCGAAGTCGACGCATTTTTGGCAACCGTTTCCGCTGACCAGATGCGACCCATGACTTTGAGCTTGTTGCGATCAATGTTTCGCGAAAGATCAGGGCTGATGGCGGTCCAAGTGTCGCCACGATCATCGCTTTGAAAAAGAATCTGGGAACCGTAGTAAATGCGTTCGTTGGAATGGGGTGAGATCAACAAAGCCGAATCCCAATTCCAGCGCAAGGGAGGACTGTCAGTTTCCGGTTGTGGTTTAATATCAACCCGTTCACCAGTTTTGCGATTGAACCGAACCAGCCCACCATACTGCCACTGCGAGTAGATCGTATCAGGATCAATGGGATCAACGGCCGGATCAAATCCATCGCCGAAAACCGTGATGAACCAGTCGCTATTGCGAATCCCATGGGTGTTGTTCGTGCGGGAAGGACCGCCTTGGGTCGCATTGTCCTGAGTCCCACCGTAAACGAAGTAAAACGGTTTTTCGTTGGAAACGGCGACTTTGTAGAATTGGGTGATTGGGAGGTTGGCTTTGAAATCATACGTTTTGCCGCGATCCCAACTCTCATAAACACCGCCATCGCAGCCAACGATCAAGTGATCTTCATCGATCGGGTCGATCACCAGTGCGTGGTTGTCGACGTGTTTGTCCGCTTCACCAAGTTGGGTGAAATTCCTGCCACCGTCTTCACTGACCATCATGTAGGTATCAAGAGAATAAATGCGATCGAATTTGTGTGGACAGGCGATAATTTCCTGGTAGTACTGCGGGCTGGTTGAAATATAGCTGCCAGCGCGCGACCAAGATTCGCCTCGGTTTGCGCTACGATAAAAACCGCTTTGGCCTCCGGCTGCTTCTACGATCGCGTAGATGACTTCCGGATTGATCGGGGAAATGGCCATTCCGATACGGCCCTTATCACCACCGGGCAAACCGCGATTGATTTTTTTCCAGGTCTCACCACCGTCAGTTGACTTGTAGATACCCGACTCTGGTCCGCCATCGATCAACACCCAGGTGTGTCGTCGTCGCTGATAGGCGGATGCATAAAGAATATCTGAGTTGGTTGGATCCATATGAACTTCATTGATCCCGGTATGTTCACTGATGTTGAGAATCTTTTTCCAGGTCTTGCCGCCGTCCGTTGTTTTGTAAAGTCCACGGTCGCCGCCCTCTTTCCAAAGCGGGCCTTGTGAAGCGACGAAAACGGTGTTCGAGTCGTCCGGGTGTACAATGATCTTGCCGATGTGCTCGCTGTTTTCGAGTCCAACTTTCTTGAAGCTGGCCCCGCCGTCCGTAGATTTGTAAAGTCCATCTCCATAGCCAACACTTCGTTGTGAGTTGTTTTCACCCGTTCCGACCCACAGCGTAAATCGGTCCTTCGGATCCAACGCCAAACAACCAATCGAATAACTGCCTTGTCCGTCAAAGATTGGTTTCCACGTGACGCCCGCGTTGGTCGTTTTCCAGACACCTCCACTACTCGCCGCGACATACCAGGTACTTTTTCTGACCGGGTCGACAACGATGTCACCGATGCGACCGGACATCAACGCCGGTCCAATACCTCGAAATTTGAGTGCGGAAACAAGACCAGAGTTTACACCCGGTGTTTCATCTTTTGGTTCGTCTGAATCTTGCGCGGAGACGCTGTTGGTTAGCAGCAAACCGAGGATAATTGCAAAAGAACATAACCAGTCTCGAACCGACATCTGTTTCTCCGAAATAATACAAGGGTGAATGATCGTGATCTTGGTCGCACCGCGCCAATTTGGTAAACAACAAACAAAAATTCGTATTCAGGCACTGTCATTCTGAAGGAGCTTGCGACTGAAGAATCTCTCGCTGGTTCACGGAGATCCTTCACCTCGTACCTCGGTTCAGGATGACACAAGTGCAAATCAATTTTGGAAATGCTCTAGCTCGAAACACAATATTATTTATTTACAAAAGAAATCCTGTTGCGATCGGGCTTTGCGTATCGTTTGTCACAAGCGTCCAGTTTAACTCGATTCCGAGTCGAATTGAATTCACCAATCCGGAAACCGGCGGATATGGCCAGCAAATACATCACAACCGATACCAAGGGTGTTAACCGATGCTGGTGGTGCGGAAACGACCCACTTTACATTCGATATCACGACACAGAATGGGGACGTCCTGTCGACGACGACAACCGACTTTTTGAAAAACTGTGTCTGGAAGGGTTTCAAGCTGGTTTGAGCTGGATCACGATTCTGCGGAAACGTGAAACATTTCGCAAAGCTTTCGAGAATTTCGAGATCAGGAAAGTGGCACGATTCAATGATCGGCATGTTGAAAAGTTGTTGCAAAACGAGGGTATCGTACGTCACCGCGGCAAAATCGAGTCGACCATCAACAATGCAAAATTGGCATCACAGATGATTCGAGAGCACGGATCGCTGGCCGCATTTTTTTGGCAATTCGAACCGGCCAAGCCAGTGAAGTTCGACGCCAAACGCGGGTTGTCGGCAGAATCGAAGCAAATG
>CAMYNE010000233.1 GCA_947259675.1 uncultured Pirellulaceae bacterium | reverse complement strand
AAATGGTCCGGACACAATTACTTTGTTCTCCAGTCTTGCAAGTCAGACGCAAATTACATCGCACTTTGGTCTCGACTACATAACGATTCAAAGCACTGGACCAACTGAATCCATTGATATTGATTTGGGTTCTGGCGATGACACGATCGTCGTGAAATCAACTAAAAGCCAGTCAACAACAACCATCGCCGGTCAAGAAGGCGATGACACGTTCCACATTGGTTCCACCCCGGAAAACTTTGGTCGGCTGGGACGAATTCGCGGTCCCGTTTCGATTACGGGTGGTGAGAATTCCTTCGGTGGCGAAGACATCATCATGGTGAACGACAAAGGTTCATTAGGTTCCTTCGGCTACCATATTGGTCCTGGTGCGATTGGCTGGACGAGTGGTCCTGTCGTTGATGGAAACCTCTTGTTCGCCGGAATCAGTTTTGATTCGGCCATCGAAATGGCACGACTTGACGGGACTCCGTTTGCAAATAGATTCGACGTGACGCCAAGTCAGGATACGCGATTGTTTATCCATGGTAATTCGCCAGGATCGGGCGAAGCGACCAAAGACACCATTTACCTTCATGAGGCGGCATTACATGGGGCTAATTTGACGATTACTGATCAGGCATTTGGCGAAGGCTTCTGGGACTTTACCGATGGCAGCGAAATGGTCGAATTCTCAAGCATTGAAGCTGTTTTTGAAGTCTAGTGCGTGTCGCACGGACGTATAGCGGTCGTGGCGCTCTCGTTGCCGGGCGAAACCGACGAAAAGACGCCAAACTTAAACCAAACGCGCTCTAGTGCGCTAAGTCATAATGAACTTGAGCCCTGCTCTTTGAGCGGGGCTTTTTTTGTTGGGCTTCAACTACCAGCTAAATCAAGGTGATCGAGGGGCGACGCAAAAGAGTTGCCGCATGATGTTGTGAAATTAACAGACACTTTGCCAGTCAAGGGCAAATTGGCAGTTTTTTTGCGTCAATTACCCGGCATTTCCGCAAAAAACGGCTGCTGCGAGAGACTTTGTCCTTTCCATGCTAGTCAAACGTCTCAATTCCGCTCATAGTATTGCCATGCGTTCGTAGGTGAACGTATTAGTTTCTATTTTCATTTCCTATTGGAGGGAAAAATGCGTTACGTGTTAAATCTAGTGGCGGTCGCCGCATTTGCGGTCGCAGCCACGCTGATGGTCGGATGCGACACCGCGAAGACCGAAGACACGACGCCAGCCGCAGAAACTGGGACCAGTAGTGCCCAGCCGGAAGCTCCTGCTTCCGATGCTCTCGCTGGCAATGTGTCAAAAGTCAGTTTTACAGTTACCGGTATGAACTGACCTACTGGCTGAGGCAGCAAGATCCGAAAGGCTCTTGCCGAGGTACCGGGTGTATCTGTAGACGAAGTAACTAAAGGTTCTGTAACTTGTTCTGGTGAATTTGATTCGGCTGCCGTAATTGCGGCAATTGAAGGAGAAGGATTTGGAGCAAAAGTTGCTGATACCAACTAAGCATAGTGACGCTTGAAGATAAAATAAACGGCTCGTTTTCGAGCCGTTTTTTTTTTGCGCCTGTGCACCCAATGATTCGTCACGTGAGACTGGGACTCAGAGTCTTCCACTAAAACTTCTGCGCGGTTCGCGCGCATGTTTTTGAAATTGAGTAAGGTCATTCTTGATTGCGGCTTTGTGTCGTGCCAGGTTGAAGATGAGACTCCCGGCCGCGTGAACGCGGGGGTTTCCAGTTAGAAGCCCCCGCGTTTACGCGGCTGGGAGTCTCACCATCAACCTAACGCTGAAACAACCCACACATTTCAGTCAGAAGCCCCCGCGTTTACGCGGCTGGGAGTCTCACCAACAAACTGTCTTCTGCGCGGTTCACGCGCATGTTTTTGAAATTGAGATAGGTCGTTTTTTGGTGGCAGCCAGCGGTCGCGGAAGGAAAGTGGTAGACTCTTGGTTAAGACAAGACTGCATTTTTTGAGGGATTTATGGCTGCCGTAATTGATGGGCTAATGTATGCGTGGAAAAAGAATCAGGATTACGGCCCCAGACTGGTTGCCGACCTGGATGAACAGCAAATGATTTTGCAATTGGCTGAAAAGGACGCACCGGCAAATCATCCGGCATGGATCTTTAGTCATTTGAACGTCTATCTTCCCGTTATCGCCGCCATCATCGACGGTCGAGAATTTGAAGATCCGAAAACTCATCCGTTTGGAATGCTTTCGAAGCCAGAGTCTGACCGTTCCATCTATGCGACCAAACAAGAGCTTGTCGAGGAGTTTGTCGCGGGACATGAAAAAGTGGTGGCAGCACTGCAAGAATGTGACGAATCAGTATTTGAAAACAAAGTACTTCTACCTCGTTGGCAAGAGCTGATGCCAACTGCGGGCTATGCGCTGCCGTATTTGATGCTGAATCATGAAAATATGCATCTCGGCCAATTAAGTGCTTGGCGCCGCATTCAAGGCCTTCCCAGCGTCTGAGTTACCGGTGGCATGACGGCTGAAAATAGTAATACCGTCTGGTTGTGAATTACTTTACGGAGTTTCAATGGCGTTGCAGCTGTCACCTGTATGCAAAAACAGTTTGTTTCTCAATAATGATTCGCGAATGTCATAAGAAATTAACGTCAATTCAGGAAACTTCAAATGTTCCGAAATCTCTGCGTCGGTATTAGCGTGGTATTGATTCTAAGCGTTGCTTCATTCGCGCAAACTGATGAGACACAAACCAAAAAAACTCCTCCAGGTACGCCTGCTGTCACGCCGGCGCCAACTCCGGTTGCTGTATCCAATGGGGTGGCTAATCTATCCCCGGAAAATTCCAAAATTGAATTCGTGGGTATCCACGTCGGGGCAGATCCCAAACCACGACTTGGTGGATTCGCCAAATTCAGCGGGCAGTTAACACTTGCCGACGACGGAAAATCAGTGAGCGGCGTATCTTTAGTATTCAATATGGATTCGCTCTGGACACAGATCCCAAAACTGACAACTCATCTGAAAACGGCAGATTTTTTTGATGTGGCCAAATATCCAACCTCGAAATTTGAAAGTACAAAAGTGACGGCCGGCGATAAGCCGGGGATGGTCACCGTGGCTGGTAATCTGTCTCTCCATGGCGAAACTAAAGAAGTAACCTTTCCGGCAAAATTTGAGCTGACTGACGAAGGCGTGCTCTTCAAAAGTGAATTCAAGTTGGATCGTACAGAGTTCGGAATGGACAAAATGACCGATCGTGTTGTCGCCGAAGTTGCGATGAATCTGTCGATCGGCGAAAAGACCACGGGCGGCGGTCCTCCAGTTGCACAGGCACCTGGGCAAGGTCGTCGTCGTGGTCCAGTCGGCCGATTGGATCCGGCTGAGTTCTTCAAAGGATTGGACAAAGACGGTGACGGAAAATTGAGCGGGGACGAAATTCCCAAGCAAATGCGACAAGGTCTTTCAAGAATCGACACTGATGGTGACGGATCTGTTTCGCTTGAAGAAATTAAGGCTCGATTCCAGCAAGGTGGCAGTCGTGGCGGCGGAAACCAGCGTAGCGGCGGTGGCGGAAAGTGATAGCGTCCAGCGAAGTTGATTGAGGCGGAGACCGTTGTTATTTCGGGCTCCGCCTGTTTATGCGCAGTTAGATCACCGAGTGTGTCCGGTATTCCGCAAAACCACGGAGAAGAGACTTGAAAAATCGAACCATTCGCGACTGAACTTTATTTTTCGCTTTACGAATTCAGTGCGCCGTACCCGCTTTCGTGTTTGGATTGCGAAACCATGACTGTTTCCGAATTGCTCGAACTTAGCGGAATGACGATGGAGGATTTCGGATCACTTAGAAAAGTATTGGAATCTGAAATCTCCAGCCAATCAGGAATAAATTATGTCAAAGACCATTTCGTTTTCATTGCTTTTTGTCGTACTGTTTACATCAAGCTTGTTCGGGACAGATTCCAATGCAGATCAACCCAATATTCTATTTGTATATCTGGATGATTTCGGTTGGAGAGATACCGGCTACATGGGATCCGATTTTTTTGAGACTCCTAACCTGGATCGGCTTGCGTCGCAGGGAATGGTGTTTACGAATGCGTACGCAGGTGCAGCCAATTGCGCGCCATCACGCGCTTGTCTTTTGTCCGGGCAGTATTCGCCTCGCCATAAGATCTACAACGTCGGGACACGAGCTCGCGGCAAGGCCCAATTTCGCCGGCTAAAACATGTGCCGGGTGTGAATGTTCTTAATCCTGAAATTGAAACCTGGGCTCAGCGGCTTCAGAAATCCGGATATGCGACGGCAACGCTGGGTAAATGGCACTTGAGCGATGACCCGGTTCCGTATGGTTTTGATTTGAATATTGGCGGCTCGCACGCAGGTGGTCCTCCCCGCGGCTACTATCCACCGCATCCGAACGTTCCGGGTCTGGCCAATGCTCCAAAAGGAGAGTACGTCACCGATCGGCTGTCGACCGAAGCGATAAATTTCATTCGCAAAAACAAGGACAGACCATGGGCCATCTATTTGACTCATTTTGCAGTGCACACTCCGTTGAATGCAAAAAAGGAACTGCTCGCAAAATACAAATCAAAAGCCCCAGGAAAACTGCATCAACATGTTAACATGGCTACGATGATTCAAGCCGTTGATGACGGAGTCGGCCTGATCCAGAAAACATTGGAGGAATTGGAGCTTGTCGAAAAAACGATCATCGTCTTTTATTCAGACAACGGTGGCTACGGACCGGCAACCGATATGGCGCCGCTGAAGGGCTACAAGGGCACTTACTACGAGGGCGGAATCCGCGTGCCATTTTTTGTGAAGTGGCCAGGCAAAGTCACGCCAGAGTCAAGCTCGTCGGAGCCAATCACGGCGGTCGACATCTATCCAACACTTTGTCAAATGGCTGGGGCCGGCCTTCCAGAAAACCAGATTCTCGATGGCAAAAGCCTCGTCCAGTTATTGACCGGCGAGAAGAAATCTCTGGCGGATGAAACAGGTGAGCGGGCGATATTCTGGCACTTTCCTGCTTATCTGCAGTCGTATAGAGATGTCAATGATGAACAGCGAGACCCGCTTTTCCGGACGCGTCCATGCAGCGT
>CAMYNE010000232.1 GCA_947259675.1 uncultured Pirellulaceae bacterium | reverse complement strand
TTTCCCGCGTTAAATCCCAGGCGGACGAGTATAAATCGCTCAGCGATTCTCAATTGCGCGACATCGCTTTGAATCTTGGGTTCGAATCCAGGCAGAAGAACAATATTCGGCCCCTTTTGGCGCGCGGATTCGCTTTGGTTCAGACCGTAGCCGATCGAAAACTGGATATGCGTCACTACGAAGTCCAGTTGATGGGCGGGCGAGCCATGTGTGAGGGTCATGTGGCCGAAATGAAAACAGGTGAAGGCAAAACGCTTGCCGCAACATTGCCGATGTTCATCCATGCGCTGCAAGGACGCGGAACATTGCTGGCAACCAGCAACGATTATCTGGCTCGTCGAGACGCCGAATGGATGCAGCCCATCTATCAAACCCTGGGCATGACGGTCGGAGTCATCCAAACGGAAATGTCACGCGAGCAACGACGGGCCGCGTACAAGTGCGATATCACCTATGGAACCATGAAGGAGTTTGGCTTTGATTTTCTTAGAGACCACTCGCAACTAAGAACACAAGAGCAACAGAAAATGTGGTTTGGTGGTGACGCTGCAGAGCCGGCGGCAGCCCAGTCGGTTCATCGAAAACCACACTTCATTCTGATCGATGAGGCGGACAGTATTTTGATCGACGATGCCCGTACTCCGTTAATTATCAGTTCTGCCGAAGATGATTCGACGCATGAACAGCAAAGAGAACTTTACAGCTGGACGGCGAGATCGGCTCCTGAATTTGTTGAAGACGAACACTATTGGTATGACCGTGAAAAACGCAAAGTTGACTTGACTCCGGAGGGAACGTCGCTGGTGCGAGCGTTGCCAAAACCGGAGATTCTGGCCGGAGTCGGACTTCTGGAAATGTACGACTTTATGGAACGGGGGATCCAGGTTGACCGCGATTACAAAAATGATCGCGACTTCGTCGTCCGGGAAGGCGAGGTTGTGATTGTTGATGAGGCGACCGGGCGAATATCTGAAGGTCGTCGCTGGAGTCGAGGAATTCACCAGGCGATCGAGGCCAAGGAAGATGTCGAAATAACGATGGATACCAACACGTCTGCCAAGATTACGGTTCAGGCGTTTGTGAGTCGATTTCCGCTGTTGGCCGGAATGACCGGTACTGCGGCCAGCTCCTCCAAGGAATTTCGAAAAATCTATCGCATGCCCGTATCGATCGTCCCTCCCAATCGGCCAAGCGTACGAATAGAAAATCCGACTATCGTTGCGGCGGATGAAGATTCGAAATGGAACTTGATCGTCGATAATATCAAGGAGGTTCACGCCATCGGACGGCCGATTCTCGTCGGTACCCGGTCGATCGCCAAATCGGAAAAACTGTCGAGTTTACTTGCAGCTGCGGGCATCGAACACGAAGTTTTGAATGCTCGGCAGATTGAACGAGAAGCCGAAATCGTTGCTCGGGCTGGGGAAAAGGGGCGAATCACCGTCGCAACCAATATGGCTGGTCGAGGTACCGACATCAAGATTTCCGATGAAGTAAAAGAGCTAGGTGGCCTCTATGTGATCGGCACCGAGCTGCATCAGTCCAGCCGGATTGATCAGCAGCTGTTTGGTCGGTGTGCTCGGCAAGGTGATCCGGGCTCAGTCCGGCAGTTTATTGCCTACGATGACCAGCTGCTTGAGACCGCTTTTGGGAAAGCGACTGCGGATCGATACGTCAGAACCGGTAAATCCCGCTCAGACGAATGGTGGATCAAGATAATGAAACGTGCACAACATAAGGTTGAAAATCAACATTACCGGTCTCGCAAGATCCTTATGTATAATGAGAAGCAGGTCGCCAAATCGCAGAGAGAGATGGGTTTGGACCCGATTCTCGACAATTTTGATTAGTGTTTCGTTTGAACTTATCCGAGACAATCCTACAATAAACGACCTACAGCAGCCTCGTTCGAAGCGGCTGACTTCAATTCTCACAATCATCATTTTGAGCATCTCATGGCATCCGGCGGATCAAGTTACACAGCAGACGAAGTCAAAGCTGAAGTGCGTCAGACGATTCGCCAGCTGAGCGAAATGACCCGCACCGAGGAGAGCTTTGACCAGTTTTGCCAAGAAGTCCTCAGTCGAGTTGTTCAATTAACAGGGGCCCACGGAGCCTTGCTCTGGCAGATCAACGGAGGAGGTACCCCAACCGTCACTCATAAAGCCGCAGGTCGCCTTGCGGAAACGATTGCCCCCAACGCACAACAGCACAGTAATCTTGTCCTGGAAGTGATCAACAATGAAAAGCCCATGAGTTTGCCGTCGCATTCTCTTCCCAGCGACGACGAGAATGAAGGCGAAAGCGGTCAGACGGCTTATTTGATGCTATTTTCACCGGTGTTGGACCGGCAGAAAAACTGTTGCGGTTCGATCGAGTTGCTTCAACGTAATGATATCACTCAATCAGCGCAGGAGGGGTATCTTCGCTTCCTCGCGCAGATCGCCCTGCTCTTTCCACGTTGGCACGAGCATCAGGATTTGGCAAGACTGACGGTTGACGCCAGTACATGGAACAACAAGATCGAGTACATCACCGAGGTCCACAAATCGTTGGACGTCAAGGAAACTTGTTTTGCGATCGCAAACGAAGCTCGCCGTTTACTAAAGTGCGATCGCGCCAGCGTTGCGCGCTGGAACGGAAGTAAATGCAAAGTCACGGCGATCAGCAGTCAGGATCGTTTCGACAATCGAGCCAACGTGGTTCGCAAACTGGGCTATGTTGCAACTTCAAGCGTATCTGCTGATACACCGTTTTGGATTATTGGTGATACGGAAGGTATCGCTCCCGAGGTTGCGGATCAAATCAACGACTATCTTGATGAATCCCACTGCCGCACGCTCGCGGTATTGCCCCTGATCAAGCGTCCTCCAGATACGCCTGATTTGGAAATGGATAAACGCAAAAAAGACAAACCCGAAAAACTGGGCGCTTTGGTTATCGAGTTTTTTGACGCGGACGTAAACGAAGATCAAGTTCACGATCTGTCCCAGATGGCAGTTTCACAAGCGGTTTTGGCGTTGGACAATTCCCGTCAACATTCCGAGGTTTTCTTGCTGCCTCTTTGGCGGCAACTCGGGCAGTTGAGGAAGTTTTTGTTTCGCGATCACCAGGCCAAGACGACCACCGGTTTGGTGGCCTTTGGGATTTTGTTATTAGCGTTAATTTTTTACCAGGCTCCGTTAAAGATGAAAGTCGACGGAGTGATGCAGCCGGAAATACGACGCAATCTGTTTGCCCAAACCGACGGCGTGATCAAAACAATTTATGTTGCCGAAAACGAGGCCGTCGAAACAGGCCAATTGCTGGTCGACATGCGGAACTACGATCATGAAATGGAGATTTCGGATACGCTGAGTGCGATTGACTCAATCAAGCCCGAACTTGAGACGATTAATGCGCGACTTTCTTCAGGGATATTCAAGGACCAGGAAGAATCGGCAAGGCTGGGAGGCGAAAGTGACAAGTTGACCAATCAATTGCGCTACTATGAAGAAAAGCTTGCAACGCTGGCGAAGAAATCAGAAAAACTCAAAGTGGTTGCCCCGGTTGATGGAATAATCACGACTTGGGAACCGAAACGGCGGCTTGCTGATTTGCCACGCAGTATGAACCAGCTGGTTTTGTCAATTGCCGATACGAACAGTCAATGGCAAATTGAACTGCGCATTCCGCAGAACAAAATCGGTTACGTTACTTCGGCGATGACCGAAAATAATGGCCAGCCATTGCCGGTTGAGTTTGTACTCGGAACTAACGCAAGTTCGCGGGCTCAGGGCACATTAATCAGGGTGGCCAATCGAGCGGAAATGTCGGACGCCGGGGTTCCCGAATTTCGCGCGATTGTGAATATCGACACCGAGGATAACAACGTTAACGTTCGCGACTTGCGACCCGGAGCCGGCGTTACCGCCAAGATTATTTGTGGTCGTGAACCGATGGGGTTTGTCTGGTTCTATCAAGTGATCGACTATCTCCGCACAAAAGTCTTCTTCTAGGGGCGCGTTGTGTCGATTATCCCTGCCCCACAAACGAAGTCTTCTGGACCACCGGTTCGGATGAAAATGCGGGCCGATCTGACCTTCGCCCGGCAATCGTATCAGGGCGTTGAGTATTGGGTAGTCAAAGAACCTCTCGGGCAAAAGTATTTTCAGTTCCCGCCGCACGTTTTCTACATCCTGCGTTTTCTTGACGGTAACAAGTCAATTGACGAGATCATCGACAGCTACCACACCGAGCATGCGCCGAAACGAATCACCCGTAACGAGCTGCAACAACTTTTGACCCGTTTTCATCGAGATGGATTGGTCATTTCAGACGTGCCGGGGCAAGGCATCGAATTACTCAAACGGGGTCGCAAAAACCTGGCGATGGAACGCTTCGGACAGATGTCCAACGTTCTTGCGATTCGATATCGCGGGTTTGATCCTGAGCGAATTCTCAATTGGCTGATCAACTCGACGTGGTGGCTCTTCACGAAACCAGCCGTGATCATCTTTAGCGTTTTGGGGATGATTGCGCTGTCGTCGGTGTTGATGAATTTCGCCGAATTTCAGTCGCGGTTGCCAGGCTTTGATCAATTCTTTGATCCGCGTCGCTGGTGGATGTTTGTGGGGGTTCTCTGCGTTACAAAAATTTGCCATGAGTTCGGACACGGACTCTCCTGCAAACGGCTGGGCGGAGAATGCCACGAAATCGGATTTATGCTGCTGGTCTTGACTCCCTGTCTGTACTGCAACGTTTCCGATAGTTGGCGATTGGAAAACAAGTGGCACCGCGCGGCGATTGGTGCCGCCGGAATGTATGTAGAACTCATCCTTGCGACCATCGCGACGTTTCTGTGGTGGTTCGTTCAGCCGGGTATGATTCAGGAAATCTGTCTGCAAGTCATGTTGATCAGTTCGGTAAGCACGATTCTCTTTAACGGTAACCCGTTGCTGCGGTTCGACGGTTATTACATCATGAGTGATGTGCTTGAGATTCCAAATCTGCAACAGAAATCGACGAAAGCACTGACAACGCTACTGGGTCGACATTGGCTTGGGCTTGAGATTCCAGATGATCAGCTTATGCCAAGCAATCGACC
>CAMYNE010000231.1 GCA_947259675.1 uncultured Pirellulaceae bacterium | reverse complement strand
CGCCGAACCTGCCCACGCCGCATCGACGTGAGAATAGAGATCTTCGTCACGAGCGATGGAAAGAATTTGGCGAAGGTTGTCGGAAGCTCCAATCGATGTGCCGCCGATGCAGCCGATCACGCCCGCCGGCAGCAACCCGGCAGCGCGGTCAGCCGTGATCGCTTCTCGCAGGGCTTCGGGGCGCATTGCCCAATTCCGGTCGGTCGCAATCTTAATCAAGTTTTCTTGCCCGATTCCTGCCAGGCGAGCAGCCTTATCGACTGAGGAATGGGTTTGCGTCGAAGCATAGATTCTAAGCGCTGGAATGCCGGACATTCCGTGCATCAACCCTCGCCATTCTACTGCACGTTCTCGCATCGTAAGCACGGCCGACAGGTTTGCGGAGGTCGCTGTGTCCTGGATTACGCCTTGCATACCATTCGGTAGACCGAGGGCCTGCCGCAACCAATCCACCATTACAGTCTCCAACTCGGTCGCCGCAGGCGAAGTCTGCCAGAGCATACACTGTGCGGAAATCGCATTGGACAATTGTTCAGCCAACATCGAAGCGGGCGCAGCATTCGAATTGAAATAAGCAAAGAATCGAGGATGTTGCCAATGAGTCATTCCATCGGGGATGATTCGCTTGAAGTCATCGAAGATTTCCTCGATCTCGTCGGGCGCATCGGGAGGCGATGTCGCGATTTGAGCCGCGATCTCACCAGGTTTGGTTTGGGGTCGAACGGGGCGCTCGCGGAGTGACGCATGGTATTCGGCCGCCCAACTCGCGGCCTGGGCTGACCATTTCGGCAGATCTTCATATCGCATTTGTTTTTTCCTGGCTTTGGTGGGCAAAACTGCCGCAATTTAATCAACAACGCAATCGGTAGACTAGTGCCGCAAACAGCATTCCCTTGCAAACAGGGCGAGGTTTTGTTCCAGCCTCTCTCACATACTCATGCCTTTTTCGACACGCTCAAACCATGGTCACAAGTTGGATAACCGCGAACCTGAAACCACCTTGTTCTTTTACTTAGACCGCCAATAGTGAGCAAAATTGGTTTTTGGCTTAAAATTGTTCGCGTCAAAACGTTCCATTATCGCGACCAAGCGGTTTTGCTTGTCGACTGTTACGATTTTCTGACAATCGTCCGGCAATTCGATCGACTGGCGAATAATCTCGGCTCGCAAAAACATTCCATCCAAAAATGACTTTACAACATCGTCATTGACGACAACTACGGGCAAATCTGGAACCGCATCCAATCCGGGTCGCAATTGTTGTTGCAGTGTAATCGCGTCCAGATTATCGACAGAAATTGAACTCTCAATCCTGAAACCACCGATGGCGGTTCTTTCCAGCTCCGTCAACATTGCACCCGTGTTGAGCTTGCGCGCAATGTCTCGTCCCAACGAGCGAATGTAAGTGCCCGCTCCACAACAAACGCGCAACCGGAAATGCGGGTAGCTAAAATCCATTAACTCAAGCGAATGAATCTGGATCGAACGAGATTTGAGTGAGACGTCTTTGCCTTTGCGGGCAAGCTCGTAGGCGCGCTTGCCATTGACTTTCAAAGCCGAATGCGCGGGAGGAACCTGTTGAACGGTCCCAACAAATGCTGCGATTGTGTCCGCCATTCGATCACGACCAATGATTGGTGGATTGGCAAGCTCCCTCAGTTCACCAAACCGGTCCTCCGTTGAACTCTCGACCCCAAATTGAAAATCGGCCACGTAGGTTTTGGGCATCGACTGCACGCAGTCAACCAGCCGCGTCGCAGGACCCACACCGACGACGAGCACTCCGGTGGCTAAAGGGTCCAGCGTTCCAGCATGGCCAACCCTGCGACTGTTGGTAAGAGAACACACCTGATCGACAACACTTCGCGATGTCACGTAACGCGGTTTGTTGATATTCAAGAATCCGAACACGATAATTTGTCGAGCGAGTTAAAGGCTATTCGTTCTTGATTTTTTCGATTTCGTCTTTTATTGCCTGGATCTGCTTTTGCACGTTTTCGACTTCGTCAGCTTCGTCGGTTTGTTGTTTTGCAAACGCCAATAATCTATTTTGTTTTTCCAGACGTTGACGCAGTATCTCAAGTCGTTTTTTGGATTTCTTATCCATGTCTCCACTTTCGGCAATAAAAAAAAAAACGAGCCAATTCATGGGCTAGCACCCATGATCTGACTCGTTTGTTATATTCGGTCGAATTTCTAAGTCAACTTGTTTAGTTGCCGGTACCGAGGCCGCCACCGGTTGTCGCAACTGGAATGATCGGGGCAGGCGTGCCTTCACGATACATTCCGTTGATGATCTGGACGCGATCGCCGTTTGAACGTGTCGGCAAGTTATCTGTAAACGCGATGCTGGCAGTTGTGCTCTCGCCGTACCACGTTTGGATCGCATTCCGAACATCGTTCATTCGTGAATCAGAAACCGTCTGATCTATGTCGCGATGAATAAAGATCGTCTTACGATGTTCAGGCATGTTCTGCATGATTCCGGCAACTGCGGACTGTCCGTATTTGTTCAGCTCATGCGTTTCTGGGTCAAAGTGAGTTTGAGTAAGGGTGCAATGTTTTTCGTAACCGGCATCGAGCATCGGTTCCCAGATCGAAAAGTAAAGCTGTCGATCTGCGCAATCAAACGGCTTAGGCCATGCACGGTTTCGAGCGCAGACTTTTTCGTTTTCCTTTTTTAGATGTGCCCAGTGCTCTCGCCATCTTTGGCAATGACTACAGCCACCTCTTGCCGAACCACAACTCGAACAATCTGCGGATGCATATCCAAAACCACCCCTGTCCGGGCCGCCAAAATAAGCGTCATCGCCTGCGGTTCCAGCACAACCTGTGCAACCTTGAGCATAAGTGCTGCCCATCATGACCGTGGCGGTCATTGCAGCAGCCAAAAAAACTGACTTGATGTTCATTTTTGAACTCCGATTTTCCTGATCCAATCGCTAGCCATGCTCAGAGGGAAATCCGAGCGGATTACTTCGCTGGATCTGGTATCGGAAAAATGGATCGCCCATGGTTGCGCGAATTGTGGCGGTTTCTGAGAAAAAACCGCTGCTACCGTCTATTTTTGGAAAGCAGGCAGCATTTCGTTGACCATCGTAATTGCAGCGGGTCCAACGAGTACAACGAATATGCCGGGAAAAATGAATAGAACGAGCGGGAAAATGAGCTTTACCGCCGTTTTCGCCGCTTTTTCTTCAGCTATCTGTCGACGGCGTGTTCTCATCGCGTCACTCTGAGTTCTCAAGGCGACTCCGACACTTGTACCAAATTTGTCGACCTGAATCAGGATCGATGACAGCGTCTTCAAATCGTCAACACCGTTTCTGTTACCAAGCTCGTTCAATACCGTTTCACGGGTCGAACCATACTGCAGAGCCTGATTACAGATCTTAAACTCGGTTGCAATCGTTGGGTGAGAGGCATGCAATTCTTCAGCAACCTTACGCATGGCCTGATCCATGCCCAGACCTGCTTCGACACAAACGACCATCAAGTCGAGGGCATCCGGCAGTCCGAGAAAGATCTTCTCTTTACGCTTACCGGCAATCAAACCGACAACCAGCTCCGGCAGGAACAGAAACAGGCCGGTGCAAATGATGGTGTACATCAGAGTCGAGGTTGTAAGCCCGTTGGTCAATACCGCCACACCTCCACCCATCACGAATCCAACGATGGCCGAGATCATTTTAATGGTGGTAAACATAACCGGCGCGTTTTCACCGCGAAAACCAGCCGTATCAAGTTTCTGTTTCTGCGCGCTGGCCTCTTTTTCTGTCTTTGGCTTAAGGGATTCACCAAGTTTCGGGCTGGCCTTCTCAATCAGCTTCGTGATTCCCTCCTTCGCGCCCTGGCCTTTTGCGGCAGGATCGGCTTGAATTCCACGAGCTCGATTTTTCATCATCTCCAGACGAGACTCTGATCGTGTTTTGCCATTGAAAAATACATCCAATAGCACCCACGCTCCAATCGCGATCGCCAGAAACGCGGCGAACAGCAGGATTGGAATCATTCCCAACTGAGAAAGCAATAACATATTCACGGTTTCACCCTAACTCTTTTCGCAACCTAGCTTGTAATGTATTTTGAAAAACGCCGTTCAATAACTGATCAAACTTTGATCGTAATGACTTTCTTGATCCATAGTGCTCCAATGAACTGCATTACGATCCCGAAGATCAACATTTTCTGTCCGAGTGGTTCTTCAAATAACATCATGACATAGTCGTAGTTCAATTTGAGCATCGTCAGGAACAGCAATGGTGGAAGAGCCAACAGGACAATACCGGATAAACGGCCTTCGCCTGTCAAGGCTTGAATTTGACCGTGAATCTGAAATCTCTCACGAGTAAGTTTCGAAATCTTGTCCAGGATTTCCGCAAGGTCTCCACCTGTTTGACGTTGCAACATTACTGCAGTGGAAAAAAACTGGAGATCCAGGTTTGGAATCCGCCCCGTCATCTCCAGCAGGGATTTTTCCAGTGGAACACCCAGATTCTGTTGTTCGTAAGCTCGCGCGAACTCTGGACCAATGGGTTCCGGCATTTGAGTGGCAACAAGTTGAATGCCGGCTGGCAGACTTTGACCTGCACGAAGTGCCTGGCCGATCAAGTCAATGGCTTCCGGCAATTGCCCTCCAAACTTGCCCAACCGACGGCGGCGTATCCACCACACGTACCCTAACGGCAAGACTGCGCCCAAACCAAAAAGCAACGGAGTCAAAGACTTAATCGGTGAAGCAACAAAGTAGATCGCGGCGATTACAGCTCCCAATCCCAACGACATACCGACAAATTTGGTTGTATTTAGATTCAGCCCGGATTGCTCAATCCACAGTCGCATGTTGAGAAACTGGTGAACGAAGTCCTCAACCGCATTGGGAACATCATCCAAAGGAGACACCAGCACCGATGCATTGTTTTGCACTTGTTTTGAGGCACCGCGACCTTTGTTTTGCGTTAGAGACTGTAATCGGTCCTCAATCTGATCGGTATCGCCACGAATTAACATCGCAGCACCGAAAATCAATCCGCTGACACAAAGGACAACCAGCCCCATTAGTAAGTAAAACATCATGTCAGGACTCT
>CAMYNE010000230.1 GCA_947259675.1 uncultured Pirellulaceae bacterium | reverse complement strand
CCTTACGGAGTCACGAAAAACGGTGAAGAGGTCGTGAAATTCATCTGCACGAACGACAACGGATTGACCTTAGAGATGATCAACTACGGGGCGACGGTCACTTCATTCAAAACACCAGACAAGGATGGTGAGTTCACCAACATTACACTACATTGTAATGATAACACTGGATACGAAGCGTGTTCAAGTTATTTCGGTGCCACTGTTGGACGTTATAGCAATCGCATCGCAAACGGAAAATTCAATATCGACGGCGAACAATACACACTCGCGACGAATAACGCACCGAATCATCTTCACGGTGGAAAAGTCGGTTTTGACAAACGAATCTGGAACGCGTCTGAGATAAAAGGTGCTGACTGGGTGGGTGTCCGATTTACACTTACCAGCGCCGATGGTGACGAGGGCTACCCTGGAGAATTGGAAGTGACGGCTGACTACATTCTCAACAATGGGAATGAGCTGATTGTCGAGTTGAAAGCTACGACCGACAAAGCGACTCACGTCAACCTGACGAATCACAACTATTGGAATTTATCGGGCGCGGGGTCGGGAACCGTTTACGAGCACTTGCTTAAGCTGGAGGCAGATCAATATTTGCCGGTGGATTCCACCGCAATTCCAACCGGTGCCCTGATTGATGTGAAAGAAACGCCTTTTGATTTCACGAGTTTTCACCCGATCGGATCCCGATTAGATGATGTGGGTGGTGATCCCGTCGGCTATGATCACTGCTTTGCGTTGAGAGATCAAACTGGAAACATGGCTCTCGCGGCCACCGTGAAGGATCCGGCAAGCGGTAGAGTTATGGAGATTCACACGAGCCAACCCGGTATTCAATTCTATTCCGGAAACTTTCTCGACGGTCAACCCGGAAGCGGAGGATTCGACCAGCACACTGCTTTCTGCCTGGAAACTCAACATTTTCCAGATGCACCCAACCAAGATGGCTTTGCATCGACGTTGTTGAAGCCGGGTCAGCAGTATCACCAGAAAACGATTCACAGATTCAGCGTCAGGAAATAGCGCTCGAGTTGGGATGCGGGGATTCCGGTATCAAGATGGCGCAGAGTGACTTCTCAAAAGATTGCTTTGTATGCCATTATTGCCATTCGAAAATGTCGTACGATGAAAGTGTTCCGTACGATGAAATGATTGACGAATGGAATGAATATGTTGCCGGCGAAGATTGCGACATCGGACATGATTTTCTGCTAAACGAAACGACTTTTGGCCCAAATCCGGACCAGATTTGCCGAGAATGTCGGGTGAGTATTTTCGAGTCACTCGTTGCCGGACGACTGGACGAAATTCATCAACAGAAAATGGAACGAATTGCGTACGTAATCAGGCTGACCCTGTTCTGGTCACTTGCAGTTTTGGCAATCTGTATTTTGGCAGCGTGGTCAATGAGTTAAAAAATCATGGCCGTGGTCGAGTGTAGGACCACGCAATGATGGGCCCGCAAACAGCGCCGCCTAATGCTCCCAACAAAACCAGCCATGGCCCGCGGTGGACGCTATTGGCGAAGATGTAATTAGAAATGGAGATGATCGCAACCGTCCAAATCAGGATGATTATGTCGATCACCAGCCATTTGATTCGGCCGATAAACGGTCTAATTGTTCGGTGCTCAACCGCCGATCTTATTTTTGACCAGAAATCGAAAATCGAAAACGCAAATAAGGTCATCACAACGCAACAGGAAATCCCGCAAAACAGGGCGGCCAACGCTATTTCTAGTGGCTCCTCTACGACCATTCCCAGGGCTAACGAGATGATGATGGCCAAAACCATAACATCTCGAATTCGAAACTGGACCCGCCCCATCAGAAACGCCTTATTCTATTTTTCACGACATCTTGTTCGATTCGACCGAACGACCACTATTCGTTGCGACGCCTTGCTATCTTGACTTGGATCAGAGAATTACGGTGAGTTTCACAAAACCAATCATTGCCAAAAGTCGACTGAAAGCCAGGCCGAACCAGAATTAAGGGCTTAATTGACACCATGAACGGCGTGACTAGAATGACAATCTGGATAAGAGGGTGAATGCCCCTTTCCGCCTGATTACCCCTCCACTTCTCTCCAATCGGCGGAATCTAATCCGCGCATTTTTTCAACTAGACAAGCAACAATGAGCATCGCGATTATCACCGGTTCTGCCGGTTTGATTGGTTCGGAGGCAACTCGTCATTTTGCCTCGCTCGGATTAACGGTCGTCGGAATCGATAATGACATGCGTCGCGAATTTTTTGGCGACGCAGCATCGACCCGTTGGCAGCAACAACAATTGTCAGCCGAACTTGGTGATAAATACCAGCACGTCGACGGGGATATTCGCGACGGCATGCTGATGAAAAACATTTTCGCCGAGTACAGCCATGACATCGAATTGGTCGTCCATACCGCGGCTCAACCTTCACATGATTGGTCTGCACAAGATCCAATCAAAGATTTTACTGTAAACGCAAACGGCACATTGAACCTTTTGGAGTCGACTCGGGAATACTGTTCGGACGCGGTTTTCATCTTCACTTCGACTAACAAAGTCTACGGAGATACTCCGAACCGTTTGCCATTATTAGAACAGGATTCGCGTTGGGAAATTGATCCGACACACACGTACAGCAATGGCATTCGCGAAGACATGTCGATTGACGACTGTCTGCATAGCCTGTTCGGTGCTTCAAAAGTTGCGGCTGATATTCTGGTACAGGAATACGGAAAGTATTTTGGGTTAAAAACCGCGAGTTTCCGATGTGGCTGTTTGTCAGGACCCAACCATAGTGGAACCCAACTTCACGGTTTCCTCGCGTATTTGATGAAGTGCACGATGACCGAAACTCCATACACGGTGTTTGGTTACGACGCCAAACAGGTTCGCGACAACATTCACAGTTACGATTTGATTCAGGCTTTTGATCACTTTTATCGCCAACCCAGATCAGGCGAAGTCTACAACCTGGGTGGCGGTCGTTTTAGTAACTGCTCGATGTTGGAAGCAATCAAAATGTGTGAGGAAATAACTGGCAAAACGCTTCGGTCTTCGTATGCCGACGAGAATCGGTTGGGCGACCACATCTGGTACATAAGTGACGTTTCAAAGTTCCAGCATCATTATCCGGATTGGCGATTGACGAAAAATATTCGCACGACTTTGACTGAGATTTTCAAGTACAACACCGGCCGCTGGCAAGAAGTTTCCGTCAAATGATCGACCGTGGGAAGCACAACGTCTTGGGTGTGAAGATCGACGCCGTCGATTATGAAGCCGCAATCGACAAAATCGTAGAAAGTGCCAAAAGCCGCCGTCCGTTTGGCGTTTCAGCGTTGGCCGTGCATGGTGTCATGTCTGGAGTCATGGATCCCGAGCATCGACACAGGTTGAATAATCTGGAATTGATCGTTCCCGATGGACAACCGGTGCGTTGGGCGCTTAATCTTCTTCATCGAACGAAGCTCAAGGATCGTGTTTACGGACCGAATCTGATGCTTGACACCTGCGGGGCCGCTGAAAAGCGGGGAATTCCCATTTTTCTGTACGGCGGCAAACGGGATTTATTGGTCGAACTCAGTAACAAATTGTTGGAAATGTTTCCTGAACTGGAAATTGTTGGTGAGCTACCGTCCAAATTCCGTGTTCTCACTATTTCAGAACAGCGGGGAATCATCGACACCATCAACCGGAGCGGGGCTCGGATTACTTTTGTTGGACTTGGATGCCCTCGGCAGGAAGTCTGGGCTTACGAATTCAAGGAACATCTAAGAATGCCGATCGTTGCCGTGGGCGCCGCGTTCAACTTTCATGCGGGCGAATTGGCTCAGGCACCGCAATTCATGCAACGACTTGGACTCGAGTGGTTGTTTCGACTAATTCAAGAACCCAGGAGAATGTGGCGCCGTTATCTTTTGCTCAACCCATATTATCTTGGTTTGCTGTGTTGCCAATGGACGGGGCTCAGAAGATTCGACCCGAACGATACGAATATACCCGCAAGAGAGATGCTGTATGGCTAAGGAAATCGGAACGGTCGATATGACGCAGATCTGCAAGAACGGACTGGTGCTCTCTTGGTCTGGCGGAACGGCGTGGTTATCATCTGTTGCTACTTTGTTTGTCATCGAAACCTGAAGCTGCCAGCCCATGTTATGGATTGCGGATAATGATCATGCAAAAGTCCTATTCTCAACGTCGAGCGCGACTCAAAAAACAATTGAGAGCTTCTGGATTGGACGCATTTTTGACGACCAATATCACAAACGTTGCCTACCTGACTGGCTTCAGTGGCTCATCGGGCTATTTACTGGTGACCAAGTCCGAGGCGATTCTGTTGTCCGATTTCCGATATGCCGCCCAGATTGAGTCGGAATGCGATGGGCTTGAGGTCGAGATTCGAACAGCCAGAATCGAAAACACCGATTCGCTCGAAAAAGTCTGCAAGCGATTAAAATGCAAAACAATTGGTATCGAGGCGTCTTCAGTATCGAAATCGTTCTACGATCAATTAAATGAAAAGCTGTCGGCCGAATTAGTCGATACGGTTGGTTGGGTTGAAAAACTTCGGGCCATCAAAGACAAACCCGAAATTGCCGCCATCCGAAAATCCATTCAGGTTAATCAACGAGCCTTTGAGGTCATTCGCGCTCAGCTTTCCGCTGATCAGACTGAATTACAAATCGCGCACAACCTGGAACACCAGATGCGGGCCTTTGGGGCAACCCGTTGTGCCTTTGACCCGATTGTGGCAGTGGGTCCGCGAGCCGCACTTCCGCATGGCCAACCGACGGATATCAGGATCTCTGAAAGCCCATTTGTGCTGATCGATTGGGGAGCCCAGGTGCATCAGTATGCGAGCGACTTGACGCGCGTGCTGGTAACAGGCAAAATCTCGCCGAAACTGCGAAAAATCTATGATCTTGTTCTCAAGGCCCAATTAACGGCGATCCGCAAGATTCGGCCGGGCATCTCGGTCGAAGAAGTCGACGCGGCAGCACGATCTGTGATTGATCAAGCGGGCTATGGCAAGTACTTTGGACATGGTCTTGGACACGGATTCGGGCTCGAAATTCACGAAAACCCGTT
>CAMYNE010000229.1 GCA_947259675.1 uncultured Pirellulaceae bacterium | reverse complement strand
TATTTGCTAATGCTTGTTAGCTACGTAGGTCGAAGATGAACCTCCCGCCGCGTGAACGCGGGGGTTTCTTGCCAATTCTATAGAGATAAGCGAGTTGCACTCATCCGTGATTTCCTCTATTCCTGCGCCAAGAATCAGATTTTTTCGTCCTCAGGCGGTCTTTTTCTCGTGTCCCAAAATATCGCATGAATCACCTGCCAATTACTTTACTTGGTTTGGGCAAAACCGCAGTTTTCGGTTTGTGTCCGATGCAAAAGGGGAAGAGACATGAGGAAACGGTACAAGAAATCACAATTTGAATTCCAGAAGTTTGAGGAGCGCATTTGTTTGACGGTTTCTGCGGCGGTAAGCAATGCGGGGAGCCTGTTTGTTCACGGAGATGCGGACGGCCCTGTTCAAATCGTAGCGACCGGCGAGCACACTTTTGACGTTGCGGATAACGGCGCACTCGTTGGGACATTCGAAAACGTCACCAAAAATATTGTGGTGGGAATTGATTCCCGCCCCAACACGCCGGCTGATGATTCGCTCGCTATTCGGCTGGACGATCAAACGGTCGACAATGTGTTGGTGCGACTTGGGCACGGAGATAATCAATTCGGCATCAGCGGCGACGAAGCGATTGATCGTGTAATTTATCTTGGCGGCGCAGGATCTGACGCGCTCACCGTCGATGTGGATACCGAGTTTATGGCGATGGCGTTGATGCGGGCTGGTGACGACGCTGTCAACATCCTGGCCGATTCAAATCGAGTCCGCGTTCTTGCCGGACATGGAGACGATACCATTCGACTTGGGCCAGAAACGCACGCAAACGTGGTTTCCGCTCGACTTGGCGATGGCGACAATTCCTTTTTTAGCAATTCGCAAGTGAGGAATCGTCTTTTTGTTCGTGCGGGACTGGGTGACGACATCGTCGGAATCGGAGAAGACGCCGCAGTGGGCGGAAAGCTTAACGTTGTTCTCGGCCATGGCGATAATACACTGGAAATGGCCGGCACGGTTTTAGGCCGATTCAATGTACTGGCTGGTCTTGGCAATGACACCGTTGCAATCACTTCTCAAGCCAACATCGGTCACAGGGCAATTATTCTGGCCGGTAGCGGTGACAACCAGATTGGTGTCAACGGTAACTTTGGCGGCAACCTGTTCATGCGAGCCGGTTTTGGCAATGATACGGTTCGCATCGGCGAATCTGCGACACTTGCCGGTAGTGTCGGAACACTGTTGGGTGCAGGCGATAACACTTTCGGGCACGAAGGCTCGATCGAAGGCAACCTTGTCGTACTTAGCAAAAACCCTGACGACGTCTTTATTTCCAATGGATTTGTGGGCGGCCGAACGATCCTGGGACCTGGCGATCAAGGTGATCGCGGCGATGGCAATTGAACCAATTCGGTCCGTAGATTTCAATGTAGTTTCAATCCAAAAGCGGCCTGTGAAAACAGGTCGCTTTCTGTTTTTGCCAAGCGAAGTGGTTCAATGCATTTTTCTTTCTCATTCGATGCAATACAATTCTGTTCCTGTTTCCTTGAACGGTATTGCGTTTAGCGCTAGCCGCAGGCGCCGGCTAATCCAATTCGAAGCCGGCGCCTGCGGCTGGGCGTTAAACTAACCAACGGCCTTGTGGTTATCTACGAAGCGACAACAAACAATCGGACGGTACTTATGAATGACGGATTTCATCCAGCCTGCAAAAAGGACGACATCGAAGATGGATCGATGAAACTAGTTGAGATCGACGAAAGACTAGTGATCTTGTTCAGGGTCGGCGAAGAGTTTTATTGCATTGACGATGTTTGCACACACGATGGCGGGACACTCAGTGACGGGGAACTTGACGGATGTGAGATCGAATGCCCACGCCATGGAGCCCGGTTCGATATTCGAAATGGGAACGCGCTTTCGATGCCGGCGACTCAGAATACGTTGTCACACACGGTCAAAATCGACGGCAGCGATATCTTTGTCAAGCTGATTGACGATTGATTCGTCGATCGGGAACTATCTGGCTTGCCAATTCCAAAATCTGGTTACAATGGGAAGAATAGCGCTTCCAAATACGCATTTGAACCAGTGACTGAGCCATCTTTTAGATAACAGGAATTGATTATGCCGTTGCACGAAGATCACGTTCGTGAGGCCCTTAAGAAAGTCATTGACCCCGAACTCTTCGTCAACATTGTTGACTTGGGTTTGATTTACGTCGTCGACGTCGTGCCACTAGAAGGTGAAGAAGAGAAGTACACGGTCAACATTGAAATGACAATGACCAGCCCGATGTGCCCCGCAGGTCCACAACTTGTTGCCGAAACAAGACAATATGCCGGCGAAATGGAAGGCGTCGAAGGCGTCGAAGTCAAAGTCGTCATGGATCCACCGTGGACTCAAGATATGATGACCGATGACGCCCGCGATCAATTGGGCATCTTCTAAAAACGGATTAGTTGGGAGGGCGAGGCGCCTGCCGAACCGTGAGGAAGCGTAGCGGCTCGGCAGGAGCCTCTCCCTCCCGAAGCCAATTCGCCTCGAAGCCAATTCCCCGTGATCCGATTCGCGGCGACGAGTTCGCCTCTGGTTCACTTGTCGTGTCCTGCTTCAATTCTTGTAAAATGGCTGAGTTTCTTGCGACTACAAAATCGGGGTGTGAACCAAATCTGGGTGCATTCATTGATTCCGTCAAAAAAGGTGTTTTGGGTAAGGCTTATTGATCTGAACCAAAAGGCCTTTTCTGTTAAGATTAAGTATCAGGCAGTTGGCAACCGTTTGGCGTGTTCGTCCGCCACTGCCATTTTAGTTATTACCAACCCAACAGGGTAAAAATATGACTACGTCAAGTTCACCCTCATCTGCGACTTCGGCGCAGGCGGTCAAGGATCCGCTGCGCCTGATCGATGTGGATTATGTTCGTTTTTACGTCGGCAACGCGAAGCAGGCCGCTTACTTTTACGCCCAGGCTTTCGGATTCGAGATTGAACAGATATCCGATCTCACGACTGGGCAGCGCGAAGCCGCGACTTATCTGCTGACGCAAGGCAATATTCGATTTTTGTTGACAACCGGTCTCGATAAAAATCACGAGGCTCAAAAGGAAGTCGCTCTTTACGGCGACGGTATCAAGGATATCGCGTTTACAGTTGATGATTCAGTCGCAGCTTACGAACAAGCGATTCGCAACGGTGCGGAGTCCGCTTACGAGCCAAAAGAAGTGACCGACGAACGCGGCACTGTTCTCTCGTCCGGCGTCAAATCGTTTGGGCGGGTCGTTCATTCGTTTGTGTCTCGTTCCGGCGAATACTCACTTGAGAAGGTCAAACAGCGGGGCATTCCATTTTTGCCAACGTTTGAGTTGACGCCTGATTTGGCGATCAATGAATACAACCGCCAGAACCCAACTGGCCTGTTTTATGTCGACCACTGCGTCGGTAACGTCGAAATGGGGAAAATGGATACATGGGTGAAATGGTACGAAGACGTACTTGGCTTCAAACTGTTTAAGCACTTCGACGACAAAGATATTTCCACCGAGTACTCGGCCTTGATGTCCAAGGTGATGGACTCCGGACGCGAATTGATCAAAATTCCGATCAACGAACCGGCGGAAGGGAAACGGAAGAGTCAAATCGAAGAATATCTTGACTGGCATAACAACACGCCAGGAATTCAACATTTGGCGCTGTTGACCAAAGACGAATTGAATACGGTGGGTCAACTGCGGAGGCGTGGAGTCGATTTCCTTGAGATCCCTGAATCGTATTATGACATCGTTTGGGATCGAGTCGGCGAAATCAAGGAGAATGTCGACAAGGTCAAAGATCTGCGGGTCCTGGTCGATCGTGATGATAAAGGCTATTTGTTGCAGATATTTACGAAGCCTCTTCAAGACCGCCCTACCCTGTTCTTCGAAATCATCTGTCGTCGGGGAAGTGAATCTTTCGGCAAAGGTAATTTCAAAGCGTTATTCGAGTCATTGGAACTTGAACAGGACCGTCGCGGTAACTTGTAGTTTGCGATACCGGGCCGGATCACGAAAATTAGTAAGATAGTGTTCCGGCCTGTGATTCGCTTGAAGTAGAGATTGAAATGAAGCAAGCTTGTTTTCAGAGATGGGTTTTCGGTTCGGGCTGTTTCGCTTTGTTTTGCTTGTTGACAAGCAGCATCGTTGCACAGGACGAATCAAAAACAACAGGTCCTTCCGAGTTAGAACGAGTTCAGGAGATTTCGCGAATGACGGGCCGCCCCATTTTTGCGGTGGCTGGCAGATCAACGTGACCACCCTGCGTTGCATTGCTCAAGCGTTTGAATACAGATCAAGATCTTGATCGATTTTCGGGGCAGTTTGTCCCGATAAAGCTTGATATCAGCACCGATGAATATCGGGCCTTTCGCAAAGATCATCCGCCGGAAGGAAAAACTATTCCAAAGATCATTGTGGTAAGGGCCGATGGTGAAACGATGTTTGCCAAATCGACTTCTTTGCGCGGTGAAGCGTTACTTCAGCTGTTGGAAACGTGCGCGACACATAGTGGACGAATTCTGACAGAAAACGAAATCATGTTACTCATTCAGACGCGTGAAAACATCCAGCGGCTGCGGGCCAAAGGCGATGTTCCGGGAGCGATTTTGCAAATTCAAAAAATCCGCAAAGTTGGATCGCCGGGCGAGTTTGGCACGTACGCGCAACCCGCCTTACAATTCGATTCCTCAGTGGCGGAACTGGTCGAGCGGGGGCGCGAAAGTCTAGCTCAAATCGTGGCGGTGTTGGATAGCGAAGAACCAGCCAGTGAAGCAAAACTTGTTGCATCGCTTCGCGGGTTTATCGCGCTTAGTGAACGTTATCAAGGATTGATGCCGTTGCGCGAAGATTTTGCCGCCATCGGCAAAAGGATCAAACGAAACAAAGAGTTTCAGGAGTTGTTGAATGGCGTGGAACTCATCGAAAAATCATATTTTGTATCGACCGAAAGTGCGATTAAGCGTTCCATCGAAAAGCTTGATGAAATCGTCGTGGAAAGAAAAGACGGGCCACTCGCTGAGCAAGCAACAAAAGCCGCTGAGCGATTGAAAAAGAAATTGGATGCGTCCGAATAATCAGCTGCAA
>CAMYNE010000228.1 GCA_947259675.1 uncultured Pirellulaceae bacterium | reverse complement strand
GGATTGGCCCCTGGAACTTCGAGCAGTTCCAATTCTGCGCCTCGTTGTTTGAATTCGTTAACGAGGTATTCGGCGTTCAGCCTGACGTCCGCTTGATTGGACGAAACATTAGGTAACGCGACCAGGTTGCGCAGCTGCCCCATGATTTCCACAGCATGTTCGGACGCGTACGTCTGAAAAACATCCGTCGCGCCTGTTTGTGCCGCCGATCGCGAACCAGCCAAACTGCTTTGCCACAACACAAGAAATACAATCAGGAACCGACTCTTGATGCAACGCACGACTCTTCCATTCATACGTAATGAGGGTGCTGGAGTGGACCGGAACGAGTCTTCGCCGGTAACAACTCGATTCATCGAGTTCCATTTCAGCCGTTTCTGTTTTTGTCAATTAACGCAACGGTTCTGGACACGAGTTCAGTAAAAACGTCCTCGGGGACTTCCAGGCGAATTGCAAATTGTCGCAGCGAGTCTTTTTCTTTCTCACCCAAGGCACCATCCGAAATAGCGATTTCCAAGAGAATGGCCATTGTTTCCTCGGGATCGGTTTTCAGGATTTTGAATTGCTCGTCGCAGAATTTGCAATCAGTGGTCGCGCGTTCAAGCATCGCTTTAAGAGACGCATCTCCCACACC
Source organism: uncultured Pirellulaceae bacterium (assembly GCA_947259675.1). Lineage (GTDB taxonomy): Bacteria > Planctomycetota > Planctomycetia > Pirellulales > Pirellulaceae > Mariniblastus. Next base: position 9,671 of record CAMYNE010000228.1, on the reverse strand, counting down.
CGACTCGTCGGCAAGCCGATAGAGCAGACGCAGCTCTTCTTCGCTTGTTTCTCCATCCGCGCCCGCGACACAACAAGCAGCGCGAAGTACTTCGACCTGTTCAAAGGGCATCATTGGTTTATCGCCTTTCCAAAAAACCAACTAAACTTCTGGTGTATCGATTTGATTGCCGTTTATTCTAACTGCCAGCGCTGCGGATTTGGAGACGGCTTGCAGGCGTTAGAAAAAGAGGACCACTCATCTATCGAGTGATCAAGGTGCGGCTCGCCGTGCCCCGCCGAATCTGCATTCGATAATCCGGCTGGGTCTTCGTACTTGCTGTGGAGAGCCTTGAGTACAAACAAAAACGTGAGGCGAATTAGAATTCCGTCTCACGTTCAATGTTTATTTTGATTGTAAAATAAGGCTATTTCGGTTCGCCAAGAAGCCAGTTGGCGTGATTAACGATCGACCGTCAGGCTTTCTTCTTGCATTTTTGCCATCAGAATCTTGATTGGCCCCACGTTACTGGCACGAGCTGGCCAGGTTGTCTTAATATCGAATCCAGCATTGGTCTTAACACCGCCGTCAAACCAGAACCATCCGCCGGAAATGATGCCGACCACTTCATGTTTCTCGTTAAAAACGGGACCACCTGAATCACCTGGCAAAAGCGGCACGTCGGCGAAAATCTTTTCCCCGCTCGAAGGTGGAGAGGCTACCGCCGAAAAGTGACGAATGCAGCATTTAAGATCGGAACCGCCGCCCAAACCTGCCAACTCAAGATCATCGCCACCTTTGATGGATTCTGTAGCCAAACTCGCGGGTTCAATATCATTTGGCACCCAAATCCAAAGCAACGCAACGTCTTTTGATTCGTTGTGCTGGACAACGCGACATGTCTTGGCTTTGCGACCGTTACGGTACTTTACTCTGACTTTGCCGGCGCCGTTGTCATCCTGAACGACGTGCCAAGCAGTTAGACAGTAACCTTCGTAACCATCTTTGATGGGTTTGTTTTTGTTGACTGAAATTACGACTCCCGTGCCCGTACCACCACCCGAGGTGATCTGGACGATTGCCTCATGATGGGGCGCAACTTTTGTCCACTCCCACAGGCCAGAGTCTCGCCCGACTTGTGCGAACGAGTAGCTGGTAATAGAAATTGCGATCGTAAATACAATCGTGAGTGTAGCCTGTTTCATTAACGCTGCCTCCTGGGGCAGAGCGATCAGGTCACTGCTAATATCTAACTTGAGGTCCACGACCTCATCCAGTCGTTTGGCAGGACCCGCCCACCGAAGAAATCCAATACGGTCTGTGACAATTACTGTCTGTGACAAAAACTGTCTATGACAATTATTCGGCGGACATTAATGCCCATCTGCTAATTCGGCTGATTTAGTAATTTGGGTTAAGACTTAAATTCGTAAATCGTTGAAACCAAAAGCGTTTGGACTTTAAGAAAACAGCGTGAAAGTTGTCACAATTTGAAAGACAGTGCGCCGAGTTGAACAGAAGTACTTGCTGCGCTTGAACTTCCAACGACTGATCGTGAAAACATTCACAGCTAGCTTGTGTCAATATTTCGCAGCCAGCAAAGAACTGCTTGCTGGAAAAAAATTTGTCTCGCTTATCAGTACTGCTTGCGCAATCGTAATAGCTAAAACGCCTGTTTCACCACTAGATTCAGATAGTGACGAGTTCACCACCATTACGCTGGAAGCCACAGCCACGCCTGCGAATACCAATTCTGAAAGTGCTCTAGTGCGTGTCGCACGGACGTATAGCGGTCGTGGCGCTCTGATTGCCGGGCGAAACCGACGAAAAGACGCCAAACTTAAACCAAAATGCGCTCTAGATTCAGATAGTGACGAGTTGACAACCATTACGGGCAGACGAAAGACATGCGTCCAAGACGGTTTGGGTCTTTAAAGAAGCGTCCGGCCAAAACGCATCCAGCGAATTATGGTTAACGATTTCGGCAAACGTCCGGAACAACTTTGTTTCCTGAGAATCGGCTCGGCTGTGACTTGATTCGACTGTGGCAACCGAGCGAGTCGTATTGTTCATTGAAAAATCACAACCTTCCATATGGAACTCCGAATTCGAAATCAAAAAATCAAGTTCGGCTGATGACTGATTGACGTTGTCGTAGGGTAACACGAAATCGAACACGTGAAGTAGACCTTCGGTACCGCTGACGTTTGCCCACTGCTGATGCTGCGTTAAAAAGCTGTTGTAAAAGCTCGCCGAAACTCCGTTGTCAAACAACATCTCGCCGGAAAACTCCATCGGTACAGGTTCGGGACTGTTGTCTCGATGAAGTTCCGTGAGGATTCGCCCTGAGACACGTTTGGGCATTTCGAAGTTCATGACCCAGAGTGCAAATCGAATCGTATACCAACCGAGATCGCCCAGGCATCCCTGCGGTTCCATCCGACTGTCCGTACGAATGTTGCCAGTTTTGAATTCTTCGGGAGCGTTGAAACTGAACTGAGACGTGATTCGCTTTATCTTTCCGACCGCATTCGGATCATTGAGCGCGTCACGCATGGCGTCCAGACGCGAGCTGTGCATGTACATGACACCGTCCATGAACTGAACACCATTGGCCGCGCAGGCCTCGGTCATTTCGCGCAAGTCACTCACGTTTATCGCGCAAGGCTTTTCGCACAGCACGTGTTTCCCCGCCTCGGCCGCTCGAACCACCCACTCTTTGCGCATACCTGTGGGCAACGGAATATAGACCGCATCAATCTGGTCGTCATCGACTAACGCCTCATAGCTTCCGAGTGCTCTCGGAGAGTCGTCGTACGGAACGTTGTTCTGACAAAGATCGATAAAGGCCTGGCTCGATTTCAGGCTACGACTGGCAACTGCCGCCACAACGCCGTTTCCAGAGAGCCTGATCGCTTGCCAGTTTTTATGACCGATGGAAGCAGTACTTAAAATTCCCCAGCGGCAGACTGAATCGTTCACACAAAACTCCAAAAGTTGATTCGGTTATTTTTGCTACCATTTTGCGAACAATTCTTCGTTCAGCAACCGCCGGTCGCGGGGGGTGCGATTGTTTTGTTTGGATATCTTGCAAGACGACGAACCTGAACGACTATTCTTCGACGTTCTCGTCGGGAATGGGGAACGGAGTTTCCACACCATCAATTTCGGCCAGTGCATTGGCCGCCGCTTTTTGTTCGGCCTCTTTTTTGTTTTTGCCCCACGCAGGTTGAAACTGACGTTTACCTACTTGTGCTGAAATCATGAACGATTTGTCATGATCAGGTCCTTTGTTGCCCAGCAATTGATAGTTTGGAGGCAGCCCGAATCTTTTTTGAGCATACTGCTGTAATTCGGACTTGTAGTTGGTTGAGGCATCGCCAGTGACCGTTGCCTCAATATGGTCAGCCATCACCTTCAAAACAAACTCTTTGGTGCGATCCATACCACCGTCCAGGTACATTGCACCCACGATTGACTCGAACGCATTTGCCAGCAATGAATTCGGCACGTCACCTGACGAACCTAACCCTTTTCCAACAATCAGAAAATCAGCAAGTTGCAGCTGATGACCGATAATTCCGCATGTGAATCGGCTCACAACAACGGACTTGACTTTCGTCAAATCACCTTCCAACCAGTCCGTAAATCGCTCAAAAAGATGCTCACAGACAATAAAACCCAGGATCGAATCGCCCAAAAATTCGAGACGTTCGTAAGAAAGCAGACGCGTGTTAGAACTCGACGCGTGAGTGATAGCTTCGAACAGTAGTTGTTTGTCTTGAAATTTGTACCCGAGACTTTTTTCGCAACGGGTTATCTTGTCAAGCTGTTCATCGGTCAAGTGATCCGATGTGTCATTCATTCTTATTTACAGACCAGAAAATTTTTGGAGGGTCATGTCCTGTCGGCAAAATATCACTTCGCCAAATTATTGTCAACAAATGTATTATTTGGATGACTTCATGTGATCGGCGATCATAAATGCCAACTCCATCGCCTGATCATAATTCAAGCGGGGATCAACCGCACTCTTGTAGGCTCTTTCCAGGTCGGGTTCCGCGAGTTGCCCAACACCGCCAATGCACTCCGTGACGTTATCGCCGGTTAACTCCAGATGCACGCCACCGAGAGTCGTATCATGCGCCTCGTGAACCGTGAATGCTTTTTCCAGCTCTTCGGCAATATCGTCGAAGCTACGCGTCTTAATTCCGGATTTGGTGGAATAAGTGTTTCCGTGCATCGGATCGGAAGACCACAAAACGTTTAATTTCGCATCGGAAACGGCTTTGATAATCGGCGGCAGTGCCTGGGAAATTTCTTTCGCCCCGAACCGATGAATTAACGTCACCTTCCCAGGCTCATTCTTGGAATTGATGTACTTGACTAACGACACAAGTTCATCGGGATCCGACTTGCTTCCAACCTTGAGTCCAACTGGATTACTAATTCCGCGAAAATATTCGGCATGGGCTCCTTGGACATCGCGGGTTCGATAACCGATCCACGGAAAGTGCGTGCCCACGTTGTACCAGCCTTCGCGACGCGGAACGCGACGAGTCTGGGCTTGCTCATAACTCAAATGCAGACCCTCGTGAGACGTAAATATGTCAACCGCTCGGCTTTCTCGAATTGAGGAGCCCAATAAGGCTTCCATGAATTGCAGCGAACTGGTGATCGAATCAACCATCTCGTGGTACTGCCGAGCACGTAACGAATTGCTCACAAATTCCAGATCCCAGTTTTCGGGATGATGCATATCGGCAAAACCACCGGCGCTCAATCCACGAATAAAATTCAACGTCAATGCCGCGCGTTCGTAACCGCGCAACATCAAGTCTGGATCGGGTTGTCGGTCGCTTTCGGTAAAGCCCGAACGATTCACAATGTCACCGCGATAAACTGGTAAAGTCACGCCATCACGAGTCTCTGTGTCGTTGGACCTGGGCTTCGCATATTGACCCGCGACCCGACCCATGCGAATTACTTTTTTCTTCGAACCAAAAATCAACACAAAGCTCATTTGCATGAGAACTTTCAGGTTACGAACGATCGAGTCGGTTTCGCAATCCTCCAGGCTTTCGCTGCAATCGCCGGCCTGTAATAGAAAGGCCTCCCCTTTCGCCGCCTCAGCGATCGATTCCTTCAAAGATTCGATTTCCCAACTCGTTACCAAAGGAGGCAATTTCGCCAATCGAGCCAGCGCATTTTGCAGCGCTTCGGCGTCCGGATATACGGGCTGCTGAGTGGCAATTTTGCTCCGCCAGGAACTCGGAGTCCAATTCTGATTCGACATTGATTTTGGTGGCATTAAATTCGCGTAAACACAAACGTCAAAGCGTAGCAGACAATCCCGATACGTTGAACGTTAAACATGGATATTCAAATGGATGTAATCGTCGAATAATACGGCCCAGATGATGAACGAATTACATTTTCACGATAGAATGACCTTCTACGGGTTGTGGTGCCGTCACAGTCCGATCACGATGGTCAAAGGCTGTCCCTACCCTCAATCGACATTATCGGAGTTCCACTCGATGAAACCAGTTTTGGTTTTGGCAAATTGCCTGCTTGCCATCGTTTTCACCGCAAATTTCAAGACTGTGATTGCTCAAGCGATCGACGAAACGGCGAAAACTGAGTCAAGCGACGCCGACATCGACCATTCGGTGGATCAGATTTTGCAAGGCCACTCGCAACATGGAGAAGCTTTCAACGAAGGGCCCCGACAAGCTGCCTATCTGATGGGTGGCACCGGTAACGTCAATTTTCCTGCTACGACCGATTCGGAACAAGCCCAGGCTTTTATCAACCAGGGTGTCGGACAACTGCACGGTTTTTGGTACCTGGAAGCAGAACGCTCATTTCGTCAAGCCGCCGCCATTGATCCCGATTGCGCCATCGCGTATTGGGGTGCCGCACAGGCCGCGAATACCAACCGAAAACGAGCCCAAGGGTTCATGGAAAAAGCAGTCGCCCTCAAAGACAAAGTGACCGAGCGGGAAAAGTTATACATCGATTCGGCAGACGATTATTTCCAAGGCGAAACAGACGTCAAGAAGATCGACGAAGACGACAAAAAGCGAAAAGCAAACGCGTACTTGAAAGCGCTCGAGTCGATCGTCTTGAAATACCCCGACGATCTTGAAGCCAAAGCGTTTGTAGCTCATCGAATCTGGCACAATGGTCGCGAAGGCGTGCCGATCGGAAGTTACCTGGCCACCGATGCGTTGATCAACGAAATTTTTGAGAAAGAACCTCTGCACCCCAGTCATCATTACACGATCCATCTTTGGGATTATCGACATCCGGAAAAAGCAGTTGCTTCAGCCGCTCGATGTGGCCCAGCGGCTCCCAGCATTGCCCACATGTGGCATATGCCTGGCCATATCTATTCGCGTTTGAAACGATACGAAGACGCCGTTTATCAACAAGAGGCATCGGCACGCGTCGATCATGCTCACATGATGCGTGACGGTGTAATACCCGATGAGATCATGAATTTTGCTCACAACAATGAGTGGCTCATTCGCAACCTGGTTTACATCGGACGAGTTTCGGATGCCCTGGATCTCGCCAAAAACATGTGTGGCCTGCCGCGACACCCGCGATACAACACGCTTGACAAAAATGGCGGAAGCGCGAGTTACGGTCGTCGTCGGTTGTTGCAGGTGCTCCGCGAATATCAGCTTTACGAGCAGGCAATCGATTTGTGCCAAACTGGCGAAAAAATCGCACAGATTCTCGACGAGAACCAAGCGCGGCTAGAAGAGCTGACACCGCTAAAACGTCGATTAACGGTGGCCAAATCTGCGAGCGAAAAAAAGGGTGAAGACCATCCGCCCACGCCGATGCCCGCTGACGTCAATCTAAAAACACTGGATAAAGACCTGGCTAAGACAAAAAAAGATCACGCGAAAGCCAAACGTCTGGTTTCTCAATGCGAAAAGGCGATATTGGCAATCGAAGGCTATCGGCTCGTTGCTGACATGGAATATGGCGCCGCCCGCCAGAAGCTTTTAAAAGCCGCCGGAGAAGATGTCAGTTGGCTAGGCGAATTGCATTTCTTGGCCGGCGAGTATCAGGAAGGCACCAAAACCGTCAAAAAACAAATTGAACGGCGACCCAGCGAGTCCATTCCGCTTGCCCGTTTCGCCTTTCTTCAATACCAGAATTACCTCATTCATGGAAAAAAAGAGAGCGGCGACGAGGCAGATGTTGCGGACTTGAAAGACGTGTTGGATGCGTTCGAAGAGCTAAAAAATTGTTCTTCTTCGCTTGATTTGAGCGCACCGATTTTTTCCCGGTTAGAACCTGTTGCTGAACTATTGCAGCAGGAAGACGATTGGCGGTCGCCGCCGGACATTGCCACTGACATCGGTGAGCGACCGGAACTTGATACGCTCGGTCCGTTTCGCTGGTCGCCTTCTCCCGCTCCGTCGTGGAACCTTGCGGATTCGAATGATTCAGAGATTAGTTCGAGCGAATTTGCAGGCCACCCGCACATCATCATCTTTTATCTGGGTCACGGTTGTTTGCACTGCGCCGAGCAATTGCAAAAATTCGGCCCACATGTCGCTGAATTCGAAGCGGCAGGCATTGAGATGGTTGCAATCAGCAGCGACGAAAAAGCTGGGCTGGCCAAGTCCATTGAAAATTATGAAGGTGAGATGCCATTCAAGAATCTTGTTTCCGATCAAGAACTGGAAGTATTCAAAAAGTTTCGCGCCTACGACGACTTTGAAGACCAACCCTTGCACGGAACTTTTCTCGTCGACGGGCGAGGCATAATTCGTTGGCAGGACATCAGCTATGAGCCTTTTATGGACCACGAGTTTCTGCTTAAGGAAGCCAAAAGGCTGCTGGAGCAGAACGATCGAGACCGCGAGGTCGTCGGCCAGGTCTCGAAGCAGCGACTGGAATGAAAGAAGCCAGTCATTCTCAAACCGTGAGGAGCGAGGTGAAGATCTCTCGTGTTATTACGAGAAATCTCTCGGTCGTGAACCCCCGCGTTCACGCGGCGGGAGGTTCATCTTCGGCCTAGCTTTAACAAGCATTAGCAAATAGCAGATGCCCCCGCATTTATGCGGCGGGAGCGTCACCTTTCGCCCGACGGGGATGCCAGAAGATCGGTAAAAAGTGAGGCTCCCACCACATAAATGTGGGGGCGTCCAACCAATGGCCGAACTGAGTTGTGCCAATGTTTTCGCTTTTTTTTCTAGAGCATTTTCAAAGCTATTGTTCAGTGGCTGGGGCATCCTGCCGCAGTACTGCGGCTGGAAGCCACAGCCACGCTTGCGAATACCAATTCTGAAAGTGCTCTAGTTTGATAGTGAAGCTCCCACCGCGTAAACGCGGGGGCGTCTCCCGATACATTGAACACGTTCCGATTATCACGATTCTGGTGGTTAATCGTCGAACGCAAACTGCATTCGGACGCTCCCATGATTTCAAATCTCCATCCGGCCGTTTTTCCCAAACGTATGTTTGTCACACACAAAATCAATAAGGAGCCAAACATGCGTCCCGTTTCAGAAGTAGCCTCCGAATCATGGGCGAACAGCCTCGACATCGTCACAAAAACAGTCCAGGAACCGGTCGCGATTGCGATCATTGCTGGCATCGCTATCGCGGCGTACATGATCTTCTTCAGGAAGTAACCAGCCCAACCGGTAGCGTCCGGTTTCGTTGCGGGAACCACCCCCTACTTCCCAAGCTGTTTGGCTTCTGCCCCTTGTTCGGAATCAGACGATTCCTTTTGCGCGGGCGAATGAGGCTTGCCGGTCAACTCGAGATTATCGAAATTCGCTGTGTCGTCGAATGATCCTACTCCAATACGGCCACGAGTAAACGTTTTGTCTTTGGCCGTCATCACCGGTGTGTTCATGTCGTCAAAGAAGACTTGAATGTCGCCGGTCGTCGCGTCTCTCAAGAGTCGCACAGAATGCCAGCGACCATCCCAGTTCGTTCCTTCGCTGGTCGTGAGTGATATCTTTGTCCGGTCGGCATTGTTAACGACAAAAATTTGATTGCAATGAGGATCTGTCTTTTTGCCAAGGTGCACATAGTAATATTGTGTCGGACTCTGGTATCCGAAAAACAAACATACGTCTCGATGGTTGTAATCCTCGTTCGTGCTTTGAACCCGCAAATTCAAATCGAAATCTGCAACCTCGTTGTCTTTTAGCAGGGCAATATGAGTCGGAGAACGATGAATCGGCTTAAAATTGCTTGCCTTTTTGTGCAGACTCAAGACCTTCGAATTGCCCGAAGGAACATGTTTCCAGCCGTCATCAACTAACTCCCAATTCGCGATGTCGCTTTCGAAATCTTCTGAAAAAATTTCCTGGAAACCAGCTGTGGAAATCAAGGCGATTGGAGATTTACTGGTTTCCGTTTCGTCCGTTTTTTTCTCTTGTGCAGATGTGTTCCCATTCCAGGCCAAACAGACGGCGACTAATGTTAAAGCTGACTTCACAAGACAAGACGTTAAAAAACTGGAAATATTCGACAACACGCCATTTCTCCTATTTGAGTTTGTTCGCGCATCATCATAGCACGTTTTGACGATGCTGAGGAGAAAAGGAAAAGCGTTGTTTCAACGCGATTACGGAGCGTGCTGAGAACCGAGAACCGAGAACCGAGAACCGAGAACCGAGAACCGAGAACTGACGACTGACACCTGACTC
>CAMYNE010000227.1 GCA_947259675.1 uncultured Pirellulaceae bacterium | reverse complement strand
AAAACAAGTCGCACGTTCGCTCCGAGCTGAAATTGAGGGCGGCAAATTCACGGGAAGCGGCAGGACGATCAAAATGGCGGGATCTGTCGAAACGTTGTTCGACGCTCGACGTTGGCTGATCAACCAGCAAAAGTCGGATCGGGGGCTACCTTCCGAGCATCGTTTCATAATCAACACGACGGCCAAACGGCAGAGTATACTGGACAGTATTGTTCGGCAGTTAAACTACCAATTGAGTTATCCACCCTCAGCCAAAGAGGTATTGGATGAAATGGTCACCATCAACATGGAAGAAAAACCGGTCGACGCAATCATTGCGGAGGTGCTGAAGGGTACGCAACTCTCGTTTCAAATCCAAGGCTCACGGTTGGTGATCAAGTAAACGGCAAACCGATGTCCAAAACGCTTTGCAAAATCAAAAAGCTTCGTAAAAAAAACTTTGGCGAATTCGTGCAACATATTCGCCGGCCGAAATTCGTCTGCAAAAAGTGCGGACGAGCGGCCGACGGCAAAGGATTACTTTGCAAGCCGAAAAAGATCAAGTGAACTCAAAACTTGCCGCATCTTATTCTGAGCTTCAGATCTGGAAACCCCTTTTACCGTTTCCCGATCGAATCGCAACAATAAACGGTTTTGTGGGCCAAGAGAAATCAGCTGTCTTTCTCAAAGTCGCCCCTGTTAATCTAGCCGCTTTATGTCGTTTCCATCATACTGACCGGTTGAGAACGCGTCATTATTTTCTTGGTCAGAAGTAATGTGTGCCGTTAGCGTCATCAAGAGCAAACGAAGGAACAGGTATGCTGAAGTCAGGCTCTTTCGAACTCAGTTCGTTTATGGAAAAAGTGATCACCCGCAATCCGGGTGAAACGGAATTTCATCAAGCTGTCCGTGAAGTTTCAGAAACTCTTGTTCCCTACACGCTTGAACATCCGGAGTATTGCGAAGCGAAAATCCTCGAACGCCTGACTGAACCGGATCGCGTGGTTATCTTTCGCGTCGTCTGGGAAGACGATACGGGTGAAGTTCATGTCAATCGTGCCTGGCGCGTCCAATTCAACAATTCAATCGGCCCGTACAAAGGCGGTCTGCGATTTCATCCGACCGTCAACTTAAGCGTGCTGAAGTTTCTGGGCTTCGAACAGGTTTTAAAAAACAGCTTGACCGGGTTGCCAATGGGTGGGGCCAAGGGTGGATCGAACTTTAATCCCAAGGGCAAGAGTGACCGGGAAGTCATGCGGTTTTGCCAGGCCATGATGACGGAACTTCAACAACATATCGGTGAAGACACTGACGTTCCCGCTGGCGACATTGGTGTTGGTGGACGCGAAATCAGTTACCTTTTTGGCCAGTACAAACGAATGCGAAACCGCTTCACCGGTGTTATGACGGGCAAAGGATTATCGTATGGCGGGAGCTTGATTCGAACGGAGGCGACGGGCTACGGGTGTGTTTATTTTTGTGAAAACATGTTCAATCGCCTTGGCGACAGCATGCGAGACAAAACAGTTTGCGTTTCCGGTTCTGGAAACGTCGCGATCTACGCAGTCGAGAAAGCAATTGAGCTAGGAGGCAAAGTCGTGACGATGTCTGACTCGTCCGGGTTTATCCACGAACCCGATGGTTTCGACTATGAACAACTGAAATTTATCAAAAACCTTAAAGAGGTTCATCGCGGCCGGATATCCGAGTATGCCGACAAATTTCCCACGGCCAGCTATTACGCAGGTGAGCGCCCTTGGCACGTGCCATGCGATGTCGTGTTACCTTGCGCGACTCAAAACGAAATAACTGGCGACGAGGCAAAGACCTTGGTGCACAATGGCGTTAAGGCCGTTAGCGAAGGCGCGAATATGCCAACCGAACTAGACGGCGTTCACCGGTTTCTGGAAGCGAAAATCCTCTACGCGCCAGGCAAGGCTGCAAACGCAGGTGGCGTCGCTGTGTCTGGGCTTGAGCAAAGTCAAAATGCGTTGCGACTCTCGTGGTCTCGGTTGGAAGTCGATGAACGATTGAAAAAGATCATGAAGGATATCCATGACAAATGCTATTGGGCGGGGCGCGAAAGTGAAACTTATTCCAATTACGTCAAAGGAGCGAATATCGCTGGATTCGTCAAAGTTGCCGATGCGATGTTAGCATACGGAATCGTGTAATCAATGCGTCGAAGTGACGCGTTCGCTAGAGAAGGCGTAGGTATAAACCGAATGAGTTCATGCCCTTTGGCGGCGGTGTATTGGAGCCACACTCGCGATTCTGGAAATGAAAGTCGTGATCGCAACTTGGATCAAGAACTTTCGTTTCGCATTGCCTGATGATGTCCCCGCGGTTGAGCCAACCTACCGGCGTAATATTACGATGGCACCCAAGTCGGGAATCCCACTGGTTTTTGAAGGCAAAATTTGAGGGCAAAAATGGACTACTTATAGGCCAGGCAACTGGAAAATCGCCGCGAATTCTCGAGGTAGCCCTGATTTGGCCGTCAACGTAGCTACGCCGGATGATGAGTCAAATAGCAAAAAGAGGACTTTTTAAAATTAATTCGATCCTCCGCGATGGCGGTAGAAAAATCCCCAAACAGGCGCGAAAGCCATTTACAATTATCCTGTGTAGCCTGGAGCTAAAACCTAATGGATTTCCCATTCTAGTGCAGTCCAAAATTGATTTGCTTGTGTCATCCTGAACCGAGGCACGAGGTGAAGGATCTCCGTGAACTAGCGAGAGATTCTTTCCGCCGCGGCGGACAATCTCCTTCAGAATGACAGAGGCTGAATACCAATTTTTGAAATACGCTAGAAACATTGGTTTTTTATTGTACAGCCTCCGGCAGAAATTTACGGCCACATCATCAACGAAAGCAAGTCATGAATTCATCCAAGCCAAAAAAACGCAAACCGATTCGAAGGAAAACATCTCAACGTCGAAGGTCCTGCTGCGACTACGGCACCCTCGAAGTTCGTACCTTGTTGGCTGGCATAACATTTGATTCGACGACAGGCGTCGTTCAAGTTGACGGTTCTGTCAACGACGATATGGTTTTCGTCAATTTGCAATCCAACAACCAGGTCAAAGTCAATTTTCTAAACGTTGAGATACGCAATTTCAACGCGAATGCCGTCACCTCGGTTCGGTTTCTTGGCTCAAATGGAAACGACCGCTTTGTCAACAACACCTCGATTACTTCGTTTGCCTACGGTAATGCGGGTGCAGATACTTTGATGGGCGGCTCAGGAAATGATCGAATTCAAGGTGGCGATGGCAATGATCTGATCGTAGGGCGAGATGGCAACGACTTACTTCGGGGCAACAACGGTGACGACGAAATTTTTGGCGGTAACCACAACGATCGGATCTTTGGTGGCACTGGCTTAGATGAACTCTGGGGAGGCCCAGGGATGGACCTCATTATGGGTGATGACGGAAATGACCAGCTGAACGGTGGCGTCGATGGCGACCGACTATACGGCCTCGCGGGCGACGACACGATCAATTCCGGTGCTGGGAACGACGTGGCGATGGGTGGTGATGGAAACGACAAGATTTTTGGCAATCACGGCGATGACGAAATATTTGCCGGGAACGGAGCCGATCGCGTCTGGGGCGACAGGGGCAACGACATTATCAATGGCCAAAATGGTGATGATGAAATTCACGGCGGGGCTGGCGCTGACTCTCTGAGAGGCCAAGCCGATAACGACACGATAAGAGGTGGTGACGGAAATGACACCGTCTTTGGCAACGCTGGCGACGATCGACTGATTGGGAATCGTGGCGACGATTTTATCCGCGGTAATTCCGGAAACGATATGATCTTCGGAAACGCAGGCAACGATAATTTGAACGGTCAGGACGGAAATGATCAAATCATGGGCAGCTCCGGCTTTGACCGACTTCAAGGCGGAAATGGAAACGATGTGCTGATGGGCGAAAGCGGGCGCGACACGCTTTTGGGTCAAGGCGGCCAGGATATACTTGTAGGCGGTTCCGATAATGATAATATCGATCCAGGTGCTGGTGCGGACATCACAGTATTCTCCGGTCGTTTTGCCAATTATTCGGGGTTCACGGAAGGCTCAACTTTTGTCGTCAACGATAATCAGACGTTTGATGGACGAGACGTAATTGTTGGCCCCGAAACGCTCAGGTTCAGTAATGGAGATCGAACGACCGACGATTTCCTGAACCCGGGCCCGTCTGCGAATCTCACGGCTGCCGAAGAAGAATCGTTACGGCTGGTCAATGAGACACGGACGAGTCGTGGGAGAATCACGGTAACTGCGGTCGCTGATCTCACTGAATTTGCCCGGAACTGGGCCGAAGAGATGTCACGAACTGGATTCCGACATTCGACCAATGCCAGTCGCGACGCCTTGGAGACCGGTTTTCGAACCCAGAATGCAGAAAATATCGCGTTCAACAGTGACACCAGCATGAGTGCCAGACGAGCCGCGGCTACATTCCATCAACAGTGGATTAATAGTTCTAGCCACTTTCGCAACATGATTAACAATGAATACACCGAAATTGGAATTGGTCTCTTCAAGGGCTCAACCGCCTGGTACGGCGTCCACGTTTTTTCCGATGGTTAATCGAGTCAACGTGTTAGACCTGCTAACGCTCGCCAAAAAAACAACCCCGGCCAAACACGTCGGGGTTTTCTTTTGTTTGATCAGAGCATTTTGCGATAACAACTACAAAACGATGTTAGGCTTTCGTGCTCAATATTCCTGAACCGTGCAAAAAATCGGTTTTAAAATCGGGAGTCATCAGATGCAAACGATCACGGTCGTGCAGGGCGACATTACGAAACTTGCAATTGACGCGATTGTCACCGCTGCAAACGAACGGATGCTTGGTGGTGGCGGCGTCGATGGCGCGATTCATCGCGCCGCTGGCCCCGAATTATTGGAAGCCTGCTTGGCGATTCCGGAAATCCGCCCCGGCGTTCGCTGTCCGACTGGGACTTGCCAAATCACTTCCGGATTCAAGTTGCATGCAAAACATGTCATCCAGGCAACGACGGCAACGGGGGGCAACGACGGCAACGGGGACTGGTCCAGTTTAAACAAATAGATGACCCATTGCGTTTGTTCTATTGCCTCTTCACGCAACCACCCGATCAAGTGA
>CAMYNE010000226.1 GCA_947259675.1 uncultured Pirellulaceae bacterium | reverse complement strand
GATTCTCTGTTGATCGCTGACGCGAACTACGATCGTCTGTTGGCAAATCGTTGGGCCAATGGACTCACCGGTCGCCAGGACCTGGCGGATGCGGCGATCCAGTTGTCCGCCCACCCGGAAGGCGGTATTTGCCTGATCAACCAGGTTGCCAGGACGTTGTCCTGGGTTGAACAAATCCATGACTTCGAAAGGGGCACCGTGATTTGTAACGCCTTAATTGAAAATGCACCCCTACACAAAGAAGCAGAAGTTGTCGAACTGTCCAAGCGGTATGGCGAATTCGGTTTGAGACGAATCAGCATGGTTGGGCAAAAGGTTGAGATCGAAGGTGACACCGTGCATGGCAAGCTCGATCCGACCAAATATGAAGATCACATTACCATCGTCGTTTTCTTTGCCTCGGGCGCCAAATCCGTCAAACCGATGCGTCGCCTTTTGGCTAACATCACGACTGACCAAAGCATGCGCCGGGTTAGAGTCCTGGCCATTTCCCTTGACGGAAGTGAATTTGGCGAAGAAGTGGGCATAATATCCCAATTCGCGCCTAAATGGGATTTTGTGGTTGTCGACGACTCAGATCCACCCAACAATCCAATCTTGAATCAATATCCTGTGATACAGGCCCCTCACGCATTGCTCCTGGATCATCAAGGTAATGTTGCCAGAATAAATGTACAGGCGGCGGATATACGCACCTATATTGACGAACTCGTTGATGCACGTCGACAACAAGCCGGGCCATCCCCGGATTGAACTTCAGCACCGATGCGCGGGCACCGAAGTCCCCACCATATTAATCAACGAAGAATCGATACAATCGTCAGATCGGATTCTCTGATCGTGCAAGCGGTGAGACAGATGTTAGATTCCAGTCATTGGATTTGACTGCCGAAACGGCGAATCTAGGATAACTTGTCTCGTGTTCATATGAGTTAAGACGGCCTAATGCCCGCGCAATTTGATACTATTCCATCCCAAAAAATCGCGTATCTGGTCATGCGCAAATGTGGATGCAGTTCGATCAAGCATGCGATCTCCAATATTCGCGACCTCCAACCGGTGCCGCAGGATGGCGTCAAAATCCACGGCAATCGAGATTTCCAATTATTGCCGAAAGAATTTGAAGATCACAATGAATGGTTCAAATTCACGATTGTCCGTGACCCAATCATTCGATTCATATCTTTTTACGCAAACAAGATTTTGGATCAAAACCTTGACGGAAACCACACGTTCTTGAATCGGCACCGATTCGGTCTTCTCCCGAATATGTCCGTCGATCAAGTGATCGACATTCTGGTGCGCCGAGAATTTCAAACGGAACCTCATATCGAACCGCAAACTGAACTTCTGAATCAAGTTGGATTCGAACTCGATTATATCGGACGCCTTGAAGAAATTCCGAAATGTCTTGACGACATCGAAGCGAAAACAGGTGTGAGACTGCCGATCCAACATCTGAATCGTGCCAAACAAAAACCAATCATTCCTCGAAAAGACCAATTCGAAAAAATGGCCGACTTTTATCGTAACGACCTGATCGAATTCGATTACCCGCGCAGCTACGAAGACTGGTGTCGGATCAATATCGAAGGTAAGGAATCAAAATTTCGATCGGAAGCAGGTTACACCTTCGAAAACGAAGCCAAACTTTTGCACCATTCCATTACTCGCCGGGCGGATCGTTTTGTGATTGAGCTGAAATGGCGGGTGCACGACAAGCAGTTTCGGAAACGTGTGATTCGAGTCATCAGAAAAGTAGCAGCGGGCTTCGAAGCCATCTGGCATCTGCCTCCTCGAATCGGATTGATCGACGGTTGCGATGAAGACATGATCGTGCGCGAAACAATTGACATCCCTTTCTCAAAAATGCCCGCAGATGTCGATCTTGATGATGTTTACCACGAACTGTTTTTTACCGACCTAGCGCAAAAACGAGCGAAGCTTACCGATTACTTCGCGCATGAAAACATGCTGGTTTTCCCGTTTGGGCATTTGCAGCGCGATCAACGGGCTGGATCAGAATAGCCAGCTGTACCACGTTACGACTTGCAGTTTGTCTGTGATCAACAATTCGTTAAACCGCATGGGCATCGCCTCGCGCGACTCCTGGTTGATCCGATTCGACAGCCTTGACCTAAACGATCAGGCTTTCACTTTTTTCGATGGCTTGGGCACAGGAATCTTCTTACTGGATAAGACCGGATCAGCCAACTCCCGCAGACCTTTGAGGAAGTTGTTCAGGAGCTGGCTTTGGTATCGGTAAGGGTTCCAGCAAATCGCGACAGTGCGAGTCGGCCGGTTTCCGGTCAATGACCGAAAAACCAACTGGCTGTGCGAGTCTTGGCAACAGGCCATCTTTGGAACAAACGTAATTCCATGCCCGGCCGCAACCAGATTCTTGGCGGTTTCCAGTTGCTGAATGTTCGACGTCGAAACAGGCTGAATTCTCTGGCTGTTGCAAAACGATTCGATCGAATCCACGAGACAATGAGCTTCGCCCAGCAACACAAACGGCTCGTCGGCGATGTCTTGTGTCGTAATTTTTTCTTGCTTAGCCAATGGATGATTCGTCGGCAACGCCAACATCAGTTCTTCCTCGAACAAAGGTTCGACCGTCAAATACTTTGCTTGCGCAGGTAATGCAAGGACGCCCACATCGACATCGCCGTTGGAACATCGTTTCAGCAAATCATCAGTCACGTGTTCGTTAACCACAAAACTCGCGTGTTGAAACTGGCCGCCAACCGATTTCAATGCTGCCGGCAGAAAGTACGGCCCAATCGTTGGTATAGCCGCGATACTGATTCGTCCGGTTTGGCCATCGTCAGTAATCTGACCTTTGACGTCATCCACCAACTGTAAAATCTTTTCCGCTTCCGCCTGAAGTATCTGCCCGGCGGATGTCAATCGAATGGTCCGGCCTTGACGTTCGAAAAGAGGTTGCCCTAATTCTTTTTCCAACTTGGCGATCTGTTGGCTGAGGGCAGGTTGAGAAACGGAGCAATCTCGAGCAGCACGGGTAAAACTTCGGTGTTCGACGATTTTTATGAAATAACGTAACTGGCCAAGATCCATTTGCCACACACACAGAATAAAAACAGGTGTTTGGAAAACAAGCATTATGAGTCCGTTCCGCACAAGATGCAAATTGTTTGTCAAATGTCGGCTTTTTCAGCCTCCGCACCCGGCGAAGCTTCCTAAATTAAGAATGTCCTCCGCTTTTGATAGATTAACAACATTCGAAGTCGGGAATTTATTGTTAGAATCGGATGTAAATCGCAAAAAAACCCACGAGTCCAATATGAACAATCGATCTACTTTCCCAAATTTTGTGCTCCACTGGTTTCGAATTTCCAAGTCGGCTGTCTTGTTAACTTCATTCGCGGCACTCGTAGCCTTGCTCGGATGTGATAGCAGTTCATCGGTTGAAAAGCCGAAGAAAACATACGAAATCGATGACAGCCCATCCGCGGCTCATTCCCATTCCCATTCCCATTCCCATTCCGATGGCGATTCTGAAATTGAGGCGTCGAGCGTCACTCTCTTGGACTCCGATGGTTGGAAGAAAAGCCTCGATGGTCCTGATGCAGTGAATCAAATGATCGCCTATGCGAGTACGCTTCGCGCCAGGCGACCGCAAGTAAGTCCGGAACAACAAATGGCCGATCGAGTCGCGTTAGTCGAAATTGGGCTCGAGCTCGAAAAACGCGAGTTGGGGGATCTGGAAAAAACGGCTTCGTTTCAAATGCAGTCTCAGTCCATGCTTGAACTCATCAGTGCGGGCAACGAAGAATATCGTGCCAAGCTGATGAATTTGATTGAAAAGTATCGCAAGGATTCAAACCCGGATTTTGTACGGTCAGCTGGATTCCTCGAACTGACTCTCGCGATCCAGGATTATTTTCGTGACGGAGCCAACGATTTTTCCAACGCCGAGGAAAGTTTTTTGAAGCTTGCTAAAGCCCACACCAATGACATGATCGTTGTCCAAGCGATGTCGGGGATGCTGTCTGAACTGATGACCCAGGGCCAACGCGAACCCGTCATTTCGGCGATGCGCAAACTGGCCGAATTCTATAATCAATCTGCAGATGAGAACATCAAGCGAATTGCAGAAGTTTTTGAAGATCGTATTTATCTGGTCGAATCAAAATTTGATCAAATCTCAGCCGATGCGGCCAAGGGCGTTCCTGGAGCACTCGAAAAATACCTGGAGACGATTCGCACGCTTGCCAGACGGCAAGGCCAGGGTGAATATTATCGCCAAACAATGGCAGGAGTGCGGATCCTTGAGCAGCAGAGTTTGTTTGACGATGTCCGCGAATTAAACGAAATCTTGACCAAAACCTACGCTTCGCATCCTGATTCAAGTGTTGTCGCGCAGGTCGAGCGAGACATTGAGAAAGGAAATCAAAGGCTCAACCTGATTGGCAATCCAATCAATCTTGTCGGCAAAATGCAGGACGGCGCCCCGTTCGACCAATCTGTTTTGGACAACAAAGTTGTTGTCGTCTTTTTCTGGTCAGCGAAGGACCCTAAATCTGCTCGCGTGATGCAGCTCATGCTACCCATGCACCAGGTTTTTAAGGATTCTGGCTTCGAGCTGGTAGGAGTTTGTATCGACAAAGATGTCGACGCCGCGCTCCAAGTGTTCGGGGGAAAGTATCCGCCGTGGCCAATGCTGTTTCAAGATGGAGAGGAGCCTTTTCAAAAGATGTTCGACGATTTGGGGATCCAAATGGTTCCCTACATGCTGTTGCTCGACCAAGACGGGAATGTGGCCGACATCCATGTGCCCTCTCAGGATCTGACGGGCCAAATTCGCAAGATGTTGAATAAGGAAGACGAATAGCTTCGTTTCAATCCTGGCTCAAGATCTGAGGTGTTAACAATTTGCGCCTGCAAAAAACCCTCGACAACCGGGGGCATGATATCGTCACCGCGGAAGACGGCCAACAGGCCCTGGAAATCCTTTCCCGGGGAGGCATCAAGCTGGTTATTGCCGACTGGATGCTGCCCGGCCTTGACGGGCTTGACCTCTGCCGCAAGATCCGCCAGAACTCCGATGGCGGATACGTTTACTTCATCATGCTGACCGGCAAAGACCAAAAGAACGAGATCATCGA
>CAMYNE010000225.1 GCA_947259675.1 uncultured Pirellulaceae bacterium | reverse complement strand
GCAGGTTTATCTTTCCACTTCCATGGTTTGGTGGTTGGCAGCCGCTCTGTTTTCGATTTGCCCATTAATTGGCATTTGGATTGGAATCCAGATCTTTGAAACTGAAGAAGTGGTCGAAATCTCGCGGTACGTTGCCCCGGCATTGAACTTTTTTACGCTCAACCTGGCAATTGGTGGGCTGGCGTCGATGATCGCCTGTTTCCTCGACCGGAGAAGTGTCGCGATTGGAACGATCGTTGCCGTTTTGTTGATCTCGGTCGTATTAAATTTTGTCGAACCGTTTATTGAGTCAATCAAGTCCATTCGGTTTCTCGGGTTGTTAAATTATTTTCGACCTGTCGATGTGGTTCGAACGGGCGAATGGCCCATGTTCAATATGGTGGTTCTCGTCTTGTTGGCCGCCGCTTGCTGGACGATCGGATTAATCACCTTCGCGCGTCGCGATGTTCCCACGGCATAGTCAGCCGGTGTGGTTTCGCGCTAAAATGATGGCAGATTTGCCTTGGTAGTTCCCGCGCGACTGAGTGTGTGTGCGCTCTTGTCATCCTGAACCGAGGCACGAGGTGAAAGATCTACCGGAAACGACGAGAGATTCTTCTGTCGCAAGCTCTCTCAGAATGACAATGACTGCAAATAATTTCGAAACTGCTCTATTCCGAATTTGCTCATGACCAAAACGGATTCAAAGGCGACGATCCAACAACTGACGCAGCCCGTTCAGTTTCTAAAAGGAGTCGGGCCTCACCGCGCCGAGTTGCTTGAGAAACTTGGCTTGCGAACTGCTGCCGACATGCTATTTTTCTTTCCCAGAAAGTATCAAGACTTTACTCAGCAATCCGAGATCGACGAAATCGTAGATGACGAATTGGTCAGCGTGGTGGGAACGATCGACGATATAGATCACACCGTCGCGAGTACCGGCAAACACGTGCTGTACGTTTTGCTTCGACGTGGCAACCAGTTTTTGCGGGCCGTCTGGTTCAACCAGCCTTTCCTGGTGCACAAATTTCAAATCGGACAGAGAGTCATGTTCCTGGGCAAAGCGCGGATGGTGGGCGGGCGATTTCAAATGAGCCACCCGACGGTCACCTGGATCCAAGGCGACGATTCTGCTGTCGAAGCACAACAGTTGTTGCCCGTTTATCGCCTTACCGATGGCATCAATCAACGCCAGATTCGCGAAATGGTCGCCCGCACTGTGGATGAATATGCTCCGCTTGTCGAAGAGGCCATTCCCAACGAACTGCGAGGTCACGCGGCGGTTTGTGATATCGGGAAAGCGATTCGCCAGATTCATGCTCCCGCAAACTTCCAGGAAGTTGAGGACGCGCGTGGTCGCTTGGTTTACCAGGAATTGTTGATTCTGCAATTGGCGCTCGCGATTCGGCGTCACCGAGTTCGAACGAGTTCGGTCGCACGTCATCTGGAAATGACGCCAAAGATTCGCGCACGCATTCTCCGCCGGTTGCCTTTTGAGTTGACCAAGTCGCAAGTGGAAGCACTCGACGCGATTGCGGACGATTTGAATCGGCCTTATCCCATGAATCGACTGCTGCATGGCGATGTCGGCAGTGGGAAAACGGCAGTGGCGGTCTGTTCGATGCTGGTGGCGGTTGCACATGGTTGCCAAGCCGCGCTCATGGCTCCGACGGAAATTTTGGCCGGGCAACACTTTCGGTCCATCACTGAACTCCTTGCCGGAAGTCGTGTGCGAATCGAATTGCTCACCGGCAGTTTGAAGTCTGCGCAGCGAAAGAAACTTAACCAGGCAATCGCCGCTGGTGAAGTCGACATCGTCGTCGGAACTCAAGCGGTTGCAAGCTCGAAAGTTGAATTCAACCAACTGGGTTTAGTTGTGATCGATGAACAGCACAAGTTCGGTGTCAAGCGCCGAGCCTCCCTGAAACAATCGGGGCACGATCCACATTATCTCGTGATGACGGCAACGCCGATTCCACGTACCGTTTCCATGACACTGTTTGGTGACCTCGACATGTCCGTTCTTGAAAGGCCGGAAAACGTCGGCTCAATCGTGAACACTTACTTGGGCGATGAAAACACACGAGACGAATGGTGGAAATTTTTTACGAAGAAACTGCGCGACGGCCGACAGGGCTTTGTTGTTGCTCCGCTGGTCGACTCAGGCGACGAATCAAATCTTGGCAGCGCCGAACGACTGTACGAGTCGCTTGCGAACGGACCGCTGGAAGAATTTCGGCTGGACGTGTTGCACGGCCGACAAACGGCTGAAGAAAAAGAACTCGCGCTGCGAGCGTTCGCTGACGGCCAGACTCAGGTGATTGTTGCCACGGGTGTCGTCGAAGTTGGTATCAACGTACCTAACGCGACGGTGATGACAATCGAGTCAGCCGAGCGGTTCGGACTTTCGCAGCTTCATCAGCTGCGGGGTCGAATCAGCCGCGGCACTCATCCGGGATTTGTGTGCGCTTTTACATCCTCGGACGACCAGGTGGACAACGAGCGTCTGAAAGCTTTTGTTGAATCGAATGACGGGTTTAAGCTTGCCGAGACGGATCTGCGCCTGCGCGGCCCCGGGAATCTGTTTAGTACTCAGCAAACTGGATTTCCGCCCTTGATGATTGCCGACCTCATTCGCGACGAGAAAATTCTCTCCGCCACGCAGCAGGATGCCCGCCGAATCATCAGCCAGGATCCCGATTTATCAGCGGCCGAGTATCAACGCTTGCGGAGATTGGTATTCGCCCGATATGGCAAAGCGCTCGATTTGAGCGATGTCGGATGATAAATACTACGCGAGTGGCTTTTCACCATCCAGTGAAAAGTGGTCGTGAAGTTGCACGATTTTGTCGACAATCGGATCGCGATGTGATGAACCGAAATCTCCAATAAGTGCGCAACTCGCATATCCACGAACGGCAGATTCGTATTCTTTTTCCCAGCGACGAAACTCTTGCTCTTCTGTGTTGGAGCGAAAGGGAAATTTGGTGGACGGGCTTTTAAAACCACACCGCCAGGGCTTCGGCGTCAAACGAGCCCGATAACAGTCTTGAGTTTTGCACAGTGAAACGTACAGTCGATCGGATCCGAGTTCATCAAGCAGACGAACTGAATTGGCTTCGCTGGCCGGGATCAATTTCGTGGTAATGATGATTCGATATCCGTTCATCGTTCGATAAAGTCGCAGCCCAAGCGATGAATCCTGCAAGCAAAGATTGTCGATCTTTTCGATCAGCTGTTGTTCGAAAGACGGCTCCTGCTGTTTTTTCTTGAATAGGCCGAAAAGTGATTTAGCCTGCGAAGCTTTCGGCTTGTCGACGTCGGCAATGAAAACGTTGGGTGTATTTAAGACTAAGACACCATAATTGTTGCGACTGATGATGCCGATTTGTTGTCCATCATCGGTAAACTCGTCAACGATCTCTTCCCTGAAAGGTCGCTCGCCTTCGTAATAGCCACCTTTATGAAGTTGACCGTCGGCCATTGCTGTGGCGGCTGCCTTGGCGCGTCGTTCGGCGACTCGCAGAGCATCTTCAAGACTCGTATTGGAATAACCGAAACAGGTCACACTAAATTCGCCGTCGCGACCGGTAGCGGAACTGTCGGCCCTGGTCCAAAAACGAAAAAACTGCATACCTGTCTCCATTCTTCGTAAACTGATAGATGAATGATAACAGCAAAATGCGATCTTAGGACTCAGGTTCTACTAAACGGCGACGGCAATTTCTTCACCAACTGACCATTTTTTTGGATCAGTTTTATCGCGCATCACACGCCGATAGATGGTGTCGCGTTCAATCGGCTCTCGACCCGCTTCACGAATAAGATGCTCCAGCCGCTCAACCGACAGAAACTCGGGCGTGATCGCACCGGCGTCATGATAGATCAACTCATGCCGAACCGTACCATCAAGATCATCGGCTCCATAGGACAAAGCCGTTTGGGCCGTGCCAATCCCCAACATGATCCAGTAAGCCTTGATGTGCGGAATGTTGTCCAGCATCAAGCGGCTGATCGCCATCGTCCGCAAATCATCCAAGGCTGAAGGCTTCTTGAGATGAGATAAACCCGTGTTCTCTGGATGAAATGCAAGCGGAATAAACGTTTGAAAACCGTTGGTTTCATCCTGTAATTCACGTAGCCGAATCAAATGGTCAACTCGATGAAACGGCTTCTCAACGTGACCGTAAAGCATCGTGCAATTCGTCTTGAGACCCAACTGGTGGGCCGTGCGATGAATGTGAATCCAGTTTTTGCTGTCCGCCTTGTGTTCGCAAATCTGATCACGAACTTCTGGGTGAAAAATTTCGGCGCCACCTCCCGGCATGCTGCCAAGCCCGGCATCCATAAGGTCTTGAAGGATTTCCGCTGTCGGACGTTTGGTCAAATGTTCAAACCAGTTAATTTCGACGGCTGTCCAACCCTTCAGATGAAGTTGGGGATAAGCATCGTGCAAAATCTTGATGTGATTCAAGTACCAATCAAACTTACACTGGTGATGAAGGCCACCGACGATATGCATTTCCGTGCAGCCGTTCTCAACTGCTTCTCTACCTCGCTCAAGTATCTGCCCGTCCGACATGATATAGCCCTTGGGGCTTCGCAAGTCCGACCGGAACGCGCAAAAGGTGCAGCGATAAACGCAAATGTTGGTCGCATTGATGTGGGTATTGATGTTGTAGTAGGCAGCCTTGCCGTTTTTGCGTTCGCGAACAAGATTAGCCAGCTGACCCAGATCATTGACAGGAATATCGGGATCGTACATCACCAAACCGTCGTCCAACGTAAGTCGCTCGCCAGCTTCAACTTTTTCCTGGATTGATTTGAGACGAGCATCAACTGAGAAAATCATGGGTATCGTTTTGGTTGAGTGGAAGTCATGGCAAGCCCAAGAGTTTATTTTCCCCAAGCGAATTTGTCCACGGATAATCGCCTTTGTGTGAATAACCGCAGTCGAACGACTCAAATAACTAACAGATCGACCGCGGTCACCACAAACAGACCTATGCTGACGATGGCGTTGATATTGAAAAAAGCAGCATTCACGCGGCTGAGATCCGTGGGCCGCACAATTGCATGCTCATAAATCAAAAGTCCCGCAACTGCCAAAACGCCCACCCAGTATACCCAGCCCAGCCCCAGATCGGGACCGA
>CAMYNE010000224.1 GCA_947259675.1 uncultured Pirellulaceae bacterium | reverse complement strand
TTATGTTGAACAGAAGGAAGCGGAGCAATCGGAGAAAACAGCTGCGTTTCCTGCACTGCCAGTCATTACTCGAAATTGAACCGGCGACCACCATTTTATTTTCCGGTCCACCTTTTACATGTGATCGCTATTGGTTGGATGAGGTGGCTGAGCTATCATCTCGAACGATCAAAGTTTCGTTTTAGTGATGCTCAATGTCAGCCAACTCGCCGCGAATTCTGATAACTCGTCTCAGCCACATCGGCGATTGCATTCTGACGCTGCCGATGTTGTTTGCGATCAAAAAAAAGTATCCGGACAGTTTCGTGGCTTGGACGGTCGAATCGCCGACACAAAAACTCTTATCAGCCGTGGCTGATATCGACGAACTGATGGTTGTTCCGAAAAACTGGATGAGCAAAATATCAAATTGGTTTGAGCTGCGGAAAAAGCTGAGAGACTTTAACTTCGACTACGTGATTGATCCACAGTGCATTACCAAGAGTGCGATGCTTGGCCGAATCTCTGGTGCCAGAAAACGAATCGGAATTCGAGGGACATGGGGGCGTGAATTATCTCCATGGCTTAACAATGTCCTGGTTGAAACGAAACAGGATCATCTGGTTGATCGCTCGATGGAATTGCTCGGAGAACTGGGAATTGAAAACCGGGAAACCAGGTTAGAACTGCCAGTAGCAATCCAAAGCCAACATTCGATCGAGAAAACACTCCTGGAGCTCAACGTTCACGAGTATGTGTTAATCAATCCGGGAGCCAGTTGGCCCTCAAAGCGTTGGAAGACGGAGCGATTTGGCGATGTCGCGAAGTACATTTTTGAAACGCATAGGCTCCGCAGTTTGATCAGTTGGGCTGGCGAAGAAGAGATTGAAATGGCGAAGTCGATTCAGGAAACTGCCGGCGACGCTGCCGTCATCGCGCCGTCAACGACGTTGCCGGAACTGGCCGCGTTGTGTAGCAAAGCCAGATTCTTTGTTGGTTGTGACACTGGCCCCATGCATATCGCAGCCGCGGTTCAAACGCCTTGTATCGGGCTCTACGGACCAACCCGACCGGGCGACTCCGGCGCGTATGGTGCGAAACATATGCATGTGCAGAAATGGTATCAGTCCGGAACCAGTCGCGAACGCCGCTCCGCCGATAATCATGCGATGAAAGACATCACGGTGGCGGATGTTTGTCGAGCGGTCGACCAAATGTTCGCCAGTCTTTCGAACTCAGCAAATAGTTCGTCGGCGGCTTAGTTTGTTTCAACACTAAAGTGATCGTGATAAATGTCTGCAGTACCGCCTTTAGACGGAATTTTCCGGCTAAAGCCGGTAAACGAACGGAATAGCCCAACTTCAATGCGCGCCAGCGACGGACACGCTCATTGATTTACTCGCTGGCGCATCGGGCTATTTCTTTCCATCGGCATATTTCCGGCGATGACTAGCCGACAATTAGGGTTTCTGCCCCTCTGTTACGGACGCTTCAACGACGAGCGGCAAATGGTCGGAACCAGCTGCCTTGCAAATGTAACGGTCGTGAATATGGACTTGGTTCGAAACAAAAGCGTGATCTATCGGAATCAACAATAGCCAGGAATAAGCGTACCAACTCGGTTGGTAGCCAAATCCCTGCCGACTGTCACGGTAGCCTGTCTTATTCAGGAAATCACGTAAATAGGGAGACCACGGTGTACAGTTGAAATCACCCATGACAATCGTTGGTACGTCACTTCTGTCCATAATCTGAGCCAGTTCATCCAACTGTTTATTTCGGAGCCGCAGACGAAAGATGTTCGTCGGCGATAGAACATGGATGCCAACAATTCTCAATGTTTGATTTCCAAACTTGATTGTAGTCGCAATGCAGGGGTTGTCGGTTGTCTTCTTGGTCAATGCATAAACTTCCGTTTCCTCCAATGGATACTTACTGAAGACTGCGATTCCGAATCCGTGCCAGCGAGGTTCCAGAACTCGGTAAGGGTATCGGTCATGGAATTGCTCGAAGATCCCGGCCCAGTGATTTGAGAACTCAAGAATGGTCAAAACATCCGGATCTTCTACACGAACGCGTAGAGCCACCGAGTCTGCGTCCTGGTTTTGGTCGAAAACGTTGAACGACATTAGCCTGAGTGTTTTGGGACCCGCCGCGGGCTGATAGCCAGGTAAAAAGGTAGACACGACTCCGATCATGGCACCAACGGTGGCGATCGCCAACACACTCCCCCATTTCCATCGGCCCAGCATCCAGAGAACAATTGGAAACGGAATAAGCATGACCAATATTTGAGCCCGAAAGTTGCCGACGAGTTCTGCCAGAAAAAAATATCGGCCCAAGAGCGAGAACACGAATAGTCCGAGCGGAAGAACGGACAAACCAACAACGAGAATTGCCAGTGGCTTGGTCGATGGAAGATTATCCTCGCTGCTTTCGGTCAAAGCTTCAGCCATGTTGTTAAAAGAGATTCGTTGGGACGTGAACTGGTCGAAAGTTTGCCAGCCTATTGGAAAAGCCACGGCTGTCAATTGTTCCTGGGTTAACTTTGATCCGCCGCCGTGGAAAGGATCTCTCGCTCGAGCATCCCAACGAGAGACCTTTCACCTCGCTCCACGCAGTTCAGGATGATCAGGGCTTTCCAAACATTCAATTCCAAACTCGGACGGAATTGCGATGATGGCGAAGTGGACAGCGCCACTTTCTATGAGCGGCAAGGCGCTAGCCGCCGATTTTTCTGCATCGAACCGGCGGCTAGCGGGCTAGCGCCTTGCCGCTTACAGTTGCGTGAAACATCGTGTTTTCCGTGCGAGAGACCGAATATGGCGCTGTCCAACTACGAAGCTCGTTTTTTGGCTTGGTACAAGAATGGGTTCAGGGTTGGGTCGTTGTACATCTTGAATTGACGATAAGTGCGATGCCGTTTTTTGCCAACAAATATATCGTTAATTAATTGTTGAAGCGAAGTCTTGAGATCATCTTCCTGCAGCAGACAAACCGCGATCTTGTTTTCCACCGACTCGATATGGGATGGCGAAACTTCGGGTCGCTGAAGTTGTTCGCGAAGATGAAAAATCCGCAACGATAAGATGGATAGCCGGTCGATCGTGCTGCCGGGCGTTTCCGTATTCAGCGGTGCCGAATCGTCGGCGCGGACTCCTGCTTCCAGAACAAGTTTCAAAATCTCGTCATCGATTTTCTCGATCCAATCGTTTCGCTGCTGATTCAGACGGTCAATGGACCGCTTCACGCGAGCGATTTCGGCGTCGGTTACATCAACGCTGCGGGCGATATCTTCTTCGTGCCAAAGCTGAAAATTGTAAGAGTGTTGTTGGCAAACAGTCGCGAGAAACCCTTCATATCCGTTTTCGATGTCCTGATCGTGCCACCTCGATACCGTATCGTGCTGCAATTGGGTCAGCTCGTTCACGTCGATAGCCAAATTTGTTTTTTCCATTGATCAATCCTGATTCGTTTTCGTCTTCCGTGGGAATGCGGGATTTTAAGCCACCTTCTGGTTTAGCAACAATACTGTCTCGTCAAATTGCTGTGGAATAAATGACAACTATTCGGCTTTTCGTTGGACAACTCGATTCCAAGATTGGTTTCGTGTTTCATCTCCCTTATCATGTGAGGGCACCGGCGATTTTCGATGATCAAACGGAACCGCTAGCACGACCTGGAAATCTTATGTCGCACTCAAAAAAATCTATCGTTGGAGAGTCGCCGAATTGCCGCCATCGTTTGACAATTGCTTTAGTCGCATTCGTTTCGCTGGCTTTTGCCGACAGCCAAACAGTTGCCCAACCGCCAACTGGCGATACGAATGACACACGAACTTCGCTGGAAAACCCGACCGGCAACGCGGGTGCCAAACCAACCGTGCCTCAAATCAACGAGAACAGGGGATCGCAACTTCCACAACCCACGTTTGACGGGCAAAGTGCATTTGAAGTGCTCAAAGCGGTGTGTGAAATCGGTCCGCGCGTGAGCGGAACGGCTGGAATGAAACAACAACAAGCGATGTTGACCAAGCACTTCGAGGCTCTTGGCGCTCAGGTACATTTGCAAACCTTTAACGTTCGGCATCCGAATACGGGACAGCTGGTCGAACTCGGAAACCTCGCCGTTCGATTTCATCCCGAACGCGAGAAGCGATTGCTCATCTGTTGTCACTACGACACGCGGCCGTTCCCCGATCAAGACAAAGTCAATCCTCGCGGTGTTTTTCTCGGAGCCAATGATGGAGCCAGCGGAGTTGCGTTGTTGTACGAACTTGGAAAACACATGCCGGGCTTGCCGGGCAATTTTGGTATCGATTTTGTTTTCTTCGACGGCGAGGAATTCGTTTACGTTTATCGTCGCGATACCATGTTCCTCGGATCGACTCATTTCGCGAATCAATATGCCGCCAATAAATGGCCGGCAAATTATTCCTACGGAGTGCTCGTCGATATGATCGGGGACAAAAACCTCGAAATCTACTACGAAGGCAACAGCCTGAATTTTGCGCCGCGGTTGACTCGCAGCATCTGGGGAGTCGCACAGCGTCTGGGAGTCAAAGAGTTTGTCCCCAAGAAGCGACACAAGATTCGAGACGATCATTTACCCTTGAATTCGATCGCGCGAATTCGAACATGTGACATCATTGATTTTGATTATCCAACTGCGGAATCCGAAAATGCTTATTGGCACACGGAACAGGATAAAGTCGAAAATTGTTCTGCCGAGTCACTAACCAAAGTCGGCTGGGTTTTGCTTGAGTGGCTCAAGGAAATGGAGAAGCTCAATTGAATTCCCTCCCAAGTACATTCGACTTGAACGTTTCGTGGGATTGTCATTACTTGCTGGGTCAGGTTTTGCTGGGTCGTATTCTGGAAAACGAATCGACTCGAATGTTTACTTTGCTATTCGGGCTGGCTGCATTTTCAGGCGGAATCGTATTGATGTTTCGTCACCAGCGAAGTTATCAGGAGGCAAGTGCGGCTACGACCGACGATAGAAAAAGGCTCTTCGAATATCGCAAGTTCCGTCGCCGCATGACTTCCAGCAGTATGATCTCCGCGATTGGAGTGATGCTTGCGTCGCTTTATTGGGCGACGGAACCGAGAGTTTTCGCGATTTTGATTACGCTGATACTGGTTTCGCTGCTGGGAGTTCTC
>CAMYNE010000223.1 GCA_947259675.1 uncultured Pirellulaceae bacterium | reverse complement strand
CAGCGTTGAGTCGTTACGAAAACCTCGCGGACTTCGAAAAGCGGATTGTGGATCGACCGGTTGACGAGGAAGTAAAGTCGTAAACAACTGAAAATTCGGCCATGCCGTTTGCTTTGCAGTCTACGCCGTAAAATAACAACTAAATCGTTGAAAATTCGCCGCCAGCCACGGGACCAAATTCGTCGTTTGACGAAAGGTCGATCAGATGCCTCACTAAGCACGCTGTCAATCAAGTCACAGTCTGAACACGTGCCCGCATCAGTAACCTGCCGGGCTGAAAGACGGAAATTCCGCCACCCAAGTGCCGTGAGCGTTGCGATGGATGTACCGAAAACGAATTCGGGATGCCCGCTCAAATGATTGCAGCTTGGCACATACAGCAGGGCGCGGCGGTTGTAGAAAGTGTAAGGCTGCTCCAATTCTGAGTTCTCAAAGCTGCGCAATTGTTCATTGCCACGATTTCGCCATGAAGTAACGGGTTGGGGGCCGACTGATTGAGTCGGGTGGCGACCGCATATCTACCAAGACAGCGTCAAATGGTAACTTGGGGTTTTGCTTCGCGACCTCAATGGCGAGTCGCATAAATTGATCGCAATCCATGATTAAAGCGGGGTTCTTTCGTTTCTCAATTGCGAAAACATAGTCCGGAGCGCGTGTTGCAGTTCGCCGGTCGCAATCAAGCCAGAAACGGAATCAAACGCGCGTAGATCAATTGCAATTTCTTCGAAAGGCTCCGGGGTTGGGTCGAATTTCGGCAGACAACCACGTGCAACTGCGACATGGTATTTGGCCGTGTTTAGCCCTGGATTCGGTAAAAGAGGCCCAAACATTTGCATGGACTCGGGAACATAACCGGTCTCTTCCCGGAGTTCCCTCATCCCGGTTTCCTCAGGCGTCTCGCCTGGGTCCATGACACCGCCGGGGATTTCCAATACAACCTCGCCGCATCCACTGCCGAAATTGGCGAATGAATACAATTTCGTTCTCAGGTGTGACAGGTATCACAAACACCCAGTCTGCCGAATCACAAACAACATATTCCTTGTGTTGACCAGATGGCAAGTTTGGTAGGTGCGCTCCTGAACGCTAACGACACGGAAGTCTTGGAGCGACTTCGTCTTGGATAGCTTCCAGTTATTTTTACCTGCCATTTAGGTATCATCAAACATGTTTTTAATTCGGTCGCGGTCAGATCTCTATCTTTGAACTGATTGGCCATTCTTTTGCCGCGTTCTTGACGTCCGCTTATTCGGCCGACGCCGACTGCCGTGTTTTTCATAAACCTTTTCAGATTCAGATTGGGCTTCTTTACTCCGTTTGATGGCGTACATGCGGTCACGAGCCGCTTTGTAGGCGGTTTTATGATTTACGATGGGACTCGGGTAGTCTTTGTCGATCTCGCATCCGTATAGCTTTTGCTCAATCGCCGTCATCTTGTGAGGTTCAGGTAAATGCTCGTCCGGAACATCGGCGAGTTCGGGAACGAATCTTCGAATAAATTTGCCTGAAGGATCGTGATCCAGCACTTGCTTGATTGGGGAATAAATCCGAACGGTGTTGATCCCGGTGACTCCGGCCTGCATCTGAATCTGGCTGTAATGAATGCCAGGTTCGTAATCCAGAAAGCGCCTTGCGAGGTAAACCGCTGGCTGTCGCCAATGCAGCCACAGATGATACGACGAAAACGACACCAGCATGGCGCGCATTCTGAAATTAATCCAACCTGTCTGACGAAGGGCTCGCATGCACGCGTCGACCATCGGATATCCGGTTTTTCCCTCACACCAGGCATCGAAATAGTACTGATTGAATTCAGATTCGCGCAATCCGTTGTACGCGCGATTGATGTTTTGAAACTCGATGCTCGGTTCGTCTTCCAGTTTTTGCATAAAATGGCAATGCCATCTCAACCGGCCCTGAAAAGAAGACAGGGACTTCAACCAAGTGGGCTCGATCGTATGGCCAGACTTCTTGATCTCTTTCAGTTCCGCAGATCGTGCGGCGGCGGCTTGATGGACGCTCTTGATGGAAATGTTTCCATATGCCAGGTAAGTGCTTAAGCGACTGCAACTGCGGAACGCGGTGACCGGACTGGACATTTCACCCCGATAATTCGAGCCGCGGGTCTCCAGGAAACTTTCAAGGCAAATCTGAGCCGCATTTTCACCACCTTTTTGCAATTCCTTTCGTTCAAACGCGTTGATCCGAAAGTCTGCTTCCGTTTTGATTTCTCCCGGTTCGATGTCAAGCACGGTCTGGATTCTTGTGGGAGCAGGGATGATCGCTTCGTTCATCCGTTGTTGCCATTTGACCGCCCAGCCATCGCGATTTTTAAGTCGCCTCACAACTCCATTTTGCGGGATTTCGGCAAACTCGATCCCGTTCGATTTGGCCCATCTGCGGACGCGGCGGTCCCGTTGATAGCTGATATTGTTAAACGTCTCTTCGTGAGCCCAGATTTTGTCTATTTTGTGGTCGCGGCACAGGTGTTCGAGGACGTCAGGCATGCGGCCGGTTCGCAAAATCAGTTCACCACCAAGCCGACGCAAGTTATTTCGCAACTCGATCAGCGACTGGTTAATGAACTGCAGGTGTGCACCATCAAAATCAGGCGCCTCAATAAGCTCAGTTTCGTAGACGAACAGACAAATGCACTTTCCCGAGTGCAGGGCTTGAGATAACGGCCCGTGATCGGAAATTCTCAGGTCTCGCTTAAACCAAACAAGTTGCACTGCCATGGGAGTATTCGATTACCGATTTCCAGGAGAATTTTAGATGCAACATCAAACAGAGCCATACTGCCGAGGATTTTGCAAAACCGAACACTTGCAACATCCATTGTTTTTTTAACCGAAAGAACTCTTATCGGGTAACCCTGCTTACTTTCGCATTCAATCGAGCACCAGCTCTACTAGATGCTTTCATTCGTCCCGTCAAGCAACCGATTCTTCAGATTCTTCAAATGCAGTTTAGTTCTTACATCGGCATCGACTACAGCGGGGCGGAAAAACCGGGCACGCAGACCAGCTCGATTCAGGTGCATGCCGCGGAAAAAGGTAAAGATCCGCAATGTGTTGCATCACCCAGGTCGACACTGAAGGCGAAACGAAACTGGAATCGAATGGAAGTCCATCGTTGGCTGCTTGATTACCTGCATGGCCACGACCGGACCATTGTCGGTATCGATCATGGCTTTTCATTTCCACGCTCCTATTTCGAGCGGTATGAACTCTCTGATTGGGTGATTTGAGCTCGACCGAAATATGTGAACGGGAACGCAAACTACTGGAATTACGTTACGGCGGCGTCCCCGTGTTTGAGGATGTCAACCTGTGCTTGTTGTATTGCGACGACGGCTTGTACTCCGAGTTGATCAATGGCTACGCCCAGACCCTCGCCTTCGGAAGCGATGCTGAGGTACAGGACTGCGAGAATTCGCCACATCAATATCTGTCATTGCTACAGTCTTTTCGAACCAGAAGACGTGTTGCAAGAAGTGCCGAGAGACGGGAACGTCGACAGCGGCACCAAGATTAATTACCGGCAACACGCCGGTAGATATGCGGACTTCCGTTTTTGTCGCGGGGTCCAGGTAGCGCGTTTCAAGGATGCCATCGAAAAATTACGCATCGCCTTCGCCATTGCATGTACGATGAACATGGGCTGGCTTAGGCCTTTGCCATCGACATAGGCTTTCGGTTTTCACGCAACCACACATACCTTTGACATGAGTTCAGCCGTAAAAACTATCGAAAACCAACGCGGAAAAGCCTACATAAAGATAATGAGGCGACCGAAACTACTTGAGATTCCAAAGCCGCGTATGGGTGCGCGGTTGCCAACGGAAAAGCCAATGGCGACTTAGCGCCGGCAAGCCAACATGTACCTGGGTACAGTTTCGCAGCCAATCGACGTAAGTTAGCACCCCGGGCCGACACCCAACGCAACTTTTTTGATTCGAGAACTCGCGAGAATTCAGCGAATTACTCGGGGCGAATTCAGATTGGTTAAAAAGCTAGATTGATTTTGTCTTTCTTTGCGCAAAGTGTAGAATAGCCAACTGAGGGTTAACAAAATGATTCAGCAAACAAAGAATGAAATAACGACCGCCGAGCAACTGTTTCAAGCTCCCGATATTGGAAATCGACTTGAACTGGTTCGAGGAGTCTTGATTGTGATGTCACCCGCTGGAGCCGAACACGGTTGGATTGCAAGCCGGATACTCATTCGACTGGGAACGCATGTTGAAGCCAGTGATTTAGGCAAAACCTTTGCGGCCGAAACTGGATTCTTGATTGAAGTTAATCCGGATACTGTGCGTGCACCTGATGCGTCCTTTGTAAGCCATAAGAAACTTTCCGCGGCTCCTCCATCATCTTCGTATTTGCAAGTCGCCCCTGATTTAGTCGTTGAAGTGGTCTCGCCCAACGACACATCGACGGATGTTGAAGCGAAAGCAGAGCAATGGCTTGAGGCTGGCTCAAGAATCGTCCTCGTCGCGGATCCCAGGAACCAGACACTTCGAGTGTACAAGAACAAGGCACAAATCGAGGTACTTCACAGCGGGGAAGAGTTTTCGAGTGGTGACGTGTGTGGTGATTGGAAAATTTCAGTTAATGAGATTTTCGACATCCAGGATTAACCAGCCTGTCAAAAAGTTGCGGAACCAGAATGGTTGGCAACAAAAGCACCCCGGACAGGATTCGAACCTGTGACCTACTGATTAGAAGTCAGTTGCTCTATCCAGCTGAGCTACCGGGGCGTTTCCGGGAGGCAGAAAGCAGGAGGCAGGTATGCGGTCTGGTTTCTCACCCGGCGTCAATTTAGCAGACGCGGGAAGGGCAGAACAGGTTCGTGATTGCGTCGGAAGTCTCACGACTTCCGCTACTCCTCCAAAGTCTGCCGACGTTCGCGGCGCTGATTGGTTCCCGTCGCAAGTCTCACGACTCTGCTACGTTTTCTTCACTTGATGGCGACGATGTAGCAGATCCAGCTGGGATGGTTGGGCGCTTCCTCGCCGCGTTCCCAGATGCCGGTATCTTCGCCATCCTCGCCTTCCCGTTCCCAATAAACGTGGCTTTCGCGAAAACCGGCTTCGGCCAGCATCTCGCGAACTTCGGGAATGGTCCAGAAACGCCAGTGATATTCAAAGGCC
>CAMYNE010000222.1 GCA_947259675.1 uncultured Pirellulaceae bacterium | reverse complement strand
AGCCAGTTTGGCAAAAAGAAAAGTGTTCCGGCAAAAAAGATCAGTGAACTGACCAAGGTGAACAACACCACAGATTTTACTGTTAGTCGTCCTGTGGGAATGTGACGTTGTTGAGTACGCGGGTTCTCGGCGTCTATATTTCGGTCGGCTAATCGGTTGAAGGCCATCGCTGCGCTGCGGGCGCCGACCATACACACCAAAATCCCAATCAGTTCGGTCCAGCTGAATCCTGTTGAAGCGGATTCGATCGACGGCGCCGTCCACGCCATGACCGCTGCCAGTAGAGCAAACGGCAGCGCGAAAATTGTATGGCTAAAACGAATCATCTCCAGCAGCTGTTTGATTTGTTGCATTAACTGGTTGCCATTTCTCGGTTTTGTGTCAGGTTCGCAAACAGTGTAGCAACAATTGTCTCAATTGTTTTTGATTACATAGTGTTGCTCTGCAATTGGGACAATTGCAGCTACATTACGATCCCCATCGCTTGATAAGCTGATTTTCGATATCAAGATGATCGGCGACACGCGCCACTATAAAATCGACCAGATCGGTGACCGATTCGCAACCGTGGTAGAAACCCGGAGAAGCTGGCATGATGGTCCCGCCAGCGCTGCACACGCGTTCCATATTCTGAATCTGAATTAACGACAACGGCGTTTCTCGAGTAACCAAAATCAACGGGCGTCGTTCTTTCAAATGCACATCGGCGGCTCGCTGAATCAGGTTTTTCCCGGCCGCAGTGGCAATGCCGCTGAGCGTGCTACCGCTGCAAGGACAGACCACCATCGCGGATGTTTTGTGCGAGCCACTCGCAATCGGAGTCATGAAGTCCTGGTAATGATGGTAGACCACGTTTGCATCATCGCTGAGATGGGGCAGCAACTGAGTCAGCTCAAACTGCTTCAGATCGACTTTGATCCCAAGTTCGTGGTCCAAAATCAGGCGCGCTGAAACACTGATCGTAAGATGTACTTCGATACCAGCAGCGATCAAGACTTCAAGCAGCCGTTGACCGTAGACGACGCCGCTCGCGCCGGTAATCGCCAAAACAACCGGATGATTCACTTGACCCCCACATACAAAGTCGCGATACCGAACGTCAGCGGATAAAATTTGGCCGTCGACAGGCCGACAGCCAACATTTTTTTGACAAGTCTTTCGTAACAGGGAAATTCGCCAACGCTATCCGGAAGATAGTTGTAGGCGCTGGAGTTGTTTTTGGCGAACTGCTGACCAATCCTGGGAAGCACATTTTTGAAATACCATCCGTACAGGCCCTTGATCGGTTGAGATCGGGGCATGGTGAATTCCAGGATGGCAACTTGGCCGCCCGGTTTGCAAACACGCGTCATCTCTGCCAAACCCAAATCCGTATCGGCCACATTTCGCAATCCGAATGCTGCCGATACGATCTGAAACCGGTCGTTTTCAAACGGGAGATTCTGGGCGTCGCCTTCAACAAAGCTAACTTCTCGACCGGTCTTACGGCTTTTCGAGCGGCCGACTTCAAGCATTTCAAAGCAGAAATCGGAGCCAACTACCGGCACCGCGCCGTCCGTATACTTGTGAAAAGCGAATGCCAAATCGCCGGTTCCTGTGCAAACGTCAAGGATTGGATCGGTCTTGTTAGGGGCCAGTTTGCGAACCGTCTTCCAACGCCAATAGCGATCGACATTCATCGATAGCAGATGATTCATGCGGTCGTATTTTGGGGCAATTTCGCCAAACATATCGCGAACGCGTTCGCTGGATTTGTCGACTGGCGTGGTCATTGATTTATTCGAGTGAGAACTGGGGATACTGACTACTGACTAACCGAATCAACCAAGATACATTAACGGACTATGGTCAGCTATGATCCCGCCAAACTCCGCGAATGATTAAATGAACCCGAATTTGCAAGTCTATTTCCTGCCATCGACGCTGCAACCCGAAAACCTCGTCGATCGAGTCGTAATTGTCGTGGATATCCTGCGAGCCACAACAACGATCGCCGCTGCACTGAACGCAGGTGCGAGCTGTATCGTTCCTTGTCCCAGCATCGAGTTGGCTCGGCAAACGCACGATCAACTTGGCGATTGCTCGGTAATGGGCGGAGAACGACACGGCAAAAGGATCGATGGATTCCATTGTGGCAACTCGCCACTGGAATACACGCCCGATGTGATCAAGGATAAAACCTTGATCTTAACAACAACCAACGGCACGGTTGCGATGGAAAAATGCAGGCAAGCGAAGCGGATTCTCATGGGTTCGTTCGTCAACCTCGCAGCGGTCATCAACGAAGTCTGGGCGGAAGAGATGATTACCGTTTTGTGCTCTGGAACCGACGGATTCGTCACAAGCGAAGACGTGTTGTTTGCCGGTGCTTTGGTTGAGCGAATTGACAAAAATGTACCGGAAGTGTCGATCGACGATGGTGCGCAAACGGCGTTGAACCATTGGCTGCTGGTTCAAAAGCGAATTTCCAGGGAAGACTTTGAATTGGCCGATTTTATGCGAACCGCTCGCGGCGGAAAGAATCTAGTTCGTATCGGACTGGACTCGGATATTCAGTTTTGCGCTCAGATTGACACGATACAAAATGTTCCCGTGCTGGATGTCGGTGAATGGACAATCCGAGCCGACTGAGGTAGTTCGACGCTTCATATTCTGGAGATTCCGATCGCAGACCAACTGGTCCGACAGTAGCTTGAACGTGGGAATTTTTTGCCTGCCGTAGACCGTTTTCATGCGGACGCGTAAAATCTTTGCTTCCAACGACACCGTGAATCAGGACCAATTTCATGACCAACTCTTCCGTTGAAAGTCCGTCTAAACCGAAAGACATGGAACAGATCGTTTCGTTGTGCAAACGACGCGGATTTTTGTTTCAGTCGAGTGAAATATACGGTGGTTTGCAGGGATTCTGGGACTACGGCCCGCTGGGCGTTGAGCTCAAACGAAATGTCAAAGAAGCATGGTGGCAAGATATGGTTCGCGGCCACGACGATGTGAACACGTTGCCCGGCGCGCCTTCACCCTATGCGATGGAAGGTCTCGATTGCACGATCATCATGCACCCCCAAGTCTGGAAATGCTCCGGTCACTACGACCTGTTTCATGACTTCATGGTCGATTGCCGGGAATCCAAAAAGCGATATCGACACGACCAACTCAACGGCCGTTGGGTCGAAGCAAAAGACAAAAAGATATTTGTTACAGCACCTGCCGGCGACGACGAGCAGGCTCATTTTGAAAAACAGGCCCTCAAATTTTTCAACTTGCGAGCCAAGCATGCGGACAGTCTCAGCTGGGAAGGCGATTCAACCTGCCTCACCGAAATCGACGGATTTGACGAAGTTCTCGGTCCTGATGCGAAAACACTTGGCACTTTAACCGAGCCGCGCGAGTTCAACTTGATGTTCAAAACTGTTGTTGGTGCACTTTCGGGCGAAGAAGGTACATCTTTCCTGCGCCCGGAAACGGCTCAAGGTATCTTTGTGAATTTCAAAAACGTGCTCGACAGCACGCGGCATCGGCTGCCATTGGGAATTGCTCAAATTGGCAAGAGCTTTCGCAACGAAATCACGCCCCGAAATTTCACTTTTCGTTCGCGTGAATTTGAACAAATGGAGATCGAGTTCTTTTGCCATCCGAACGATTCGCAAGCATGGTACCAATTCTGGCGTGATCGACGGATGGCTTGGTACCAGGATTTGGGTATCTCCAGCGAAAATTTGATTCTACGCGAACACTCACGCGCAGAACTGGCTCATTATTCGATTGGAACTGCTGACATTGAGTATGCTTTTCCGTTTATGGTCGAAGGCGAGTTTGGTGAGTTGGAAGGTGTTTCCCATCGAGGCGATTTTGATCTTCGCAGCCACATGGAGGGTAAGCTCGACGAAAAAACAGACCCCTTGGAATTGCAGTTGGATTCCGATGGCAAACCAAAATGGAAAGGCAGTGGCAAGGATTTGAGTTATCGTGACGATTTGACCAACGAAAAATATACACCGCACGTGATCGAACCTTCAGCGGGTGTAGACCGGTCGACACTGGCCTTCCTTTGCGAGGCTTACAGCGAAGATGAAGCTCCCGACGACAAGGGCAAAATGCAGACTCGGACCGTGATGCGATTGCACCCGAGAATCGCGCCCATCAAAGCCGCGATATTTCCGCTGGTCAAGAAGGATGGGATGCCGGAATTGGCCAAGCAGGTTTACCTCGACCTGAAAAAGAGCTTTCACGTGTTCTACGACGAGAAGGGCGCCGTCGGTCGACGCTACCGGCGACAGGACGAAGCGGGAACGCCTTATTGCATTACGGTCGACGGTCAGTCACTTGATGACAATACGGTCACGCTACGCGATCGGGATACGCTGGAGCAAATTCGCGTCAAAATCGAAGAATGTGAATCCGTGATTCGCGAAAAAATGAACGGATAATGTCGCGACCGTTACGTGAAACGAAAGGGGCTTGATCGCCAGTGCGTCCATCTAAAAAAAATCGTGATGGCGTACAAAAACACGGCGTCTTTTTTGACAGAATGATTTGATTCTTGATCAAAAATGCTCAAGAGCCGACGTATTCGTCTGAAATCATCCTGTCCGAAATCATCCTGTCCGAAATCATCCTGTCCGATTTCGACCTACGCGTCCGTTTCGATTTGAGCCATCGCTTCGGCGGAGATATTGAAGTTGGCGGAGACGGCCTGGACGTCATCATGATCGTCGAGTGTTTCAATCAGTTTCAAGACTTTGCGACCGGCATCAACGTCGAGATCGTCTCGGGTCTGACCGACGAAGACGAGGTAGTGGAGCGTCCGCCGCGCGAGATCGCTTGAAGGCCATGTATCTCAGAAACTACCTCAAGCAGTTCTTCTCCGACCTTCTGACGCAGAAGCTCCGCACCTTCCTGACCATCTTCGGCATCATCTGGGGAACCGCCTCCGTGACGCTGCTGCTCGCCTTCGGCGAGGGCTTCCACAAGCAGGTCGGGATCAATTTCAAGGGCCTCGGCGAAAACATCGTCATCTGCTGGCCGGTGCGCACCAGCAAAGACTGGCAGGGTCTGCCGCACGGCCGCCGGGTACGGGTCACCGACGAGGACATGGAGCTGATCCGCAGCCAGGTGCCGCAGGTGGCGAGAATCAGCGGCGAGCTCTCCGATTCGGGCACCCG